>CAZZNG010000076.1:0-21102 GCA_964655505.1 uncultured Litorilinea sp.
ACGCCTCCCCTTGCCCCTGGCGAGACATTCCGCGCGGTCAATCAAAACTTGGTGCTTGCCTACCAAGCGCCTGAACCGGGCCAGGGTGAAGCCGCAGCCGCGTTGGTCGTACGCGTGGGCGAGCACAGCGCGGCCTTCTCCACCGCGCGCAGCCAGCGCGCGCGCGTCGGCAGCACATCGGTCACCATTCAGCCCCAATATCCCGGCGTTCTTGTGCAGATGGACGACGGCGCGGCCGAGCTTGCCCGCCCCGGCAGCACGGAGTCGGTCGCCCAAGCGGGCATTGTCATTCCCGCACGCGGCGGCGAGGAATCGGTTCTGCTGCCTGGCTATGGCGCGGGGCTGCGCATCGTCCAGCGCGGGGCAGAGCATAGCGCGTTTATTTTGGAGTTGTACCGCAGCAGCGATGTGGAGCCGGTCTTTCGGGCTGAACTGACCCCATCCGGCCGCGTGACGATTCCGCTGGACGACGGCGCGGCCGCGATTGTGGTGACCAACATGCCGGGGCTGAAGGTCGATGTACGCCATGCGCCTGGCATTTGGTTGGCGTGGGTGGGCCTGGGCATTGCCCTGGTTGGGCTTTTCGCTGCGCTGCGGCGCGCAGGCTTCGCCCTGGTGCAGCTTGCGCCGTGGCCCGTGTCGCGCACCCTGGTCGTGATCCAGAGCAATCTGCCGCGCGAGCATGCCCGGCTGGTCGCGCACCTCAGCGAGATCACCCCCGGCGAAGGCAGCGAAGGCAATGACGGCGCGCCAAGCAGTTCGAGGCAGACCGATGCCTAGTAGACCCATGTCCAGCAGTGAGCCAAACGCCCACCGCCCTTTTGTGATCGGTGTGGCGGGCGGAACCGGCAGCGGCAAGACCACCGTGAGCCGCCGTATCCAAGAGCATGTCGGCGCGCAACATATTGCGTACATCATGCATGATAGCTACTATCATGATCGCAGCAAGCTGCCGCAAGAAGGGGATGAGCGGCCCAACTTCGACCATCCCAACAGCCTCGACACCGCGCTGCTGATCGAGCAGGTGATGGCCTTGATCCGCGGCGAAGCGGTCGAAATACCGATCTACGATTTCACGACCGACACACGGCGCGCCGAGACGCAGCACATGGAGCCTGCGCCGGTCATTTTGATCGAAGGCATCTTGGTCTTTTGGGAGAAGGCGCTGCGCGAGTTAATGGACATGCGCATTTATGTCGACACTGACGCGGACATCCGCTTCATCCGGCGGATGCACCGCGACGTCAACGAGCGCGGGCGCACGCTCGAATCGGTGGTGAGCCAGTATCTCACCACTGTGCGGCCCATGCACCTCGAATTTGTCGAGCCGAGCAAACGCTATGCCGACATCATTGTGCCAAAGGGTGGCAATAATCGCGTTGCCATGGAAATGATCGTCAGCCGCATCCAAGCGGTATTGGCCCAGCGCCGCTAACCCCTATGCCCAAGCCACGCGTTACCCTGGACACCGGCCCTGCCGTCCACCAGCGCGCCGGGTTGAGCCGCTACACCGAGCGGCTGGCGACGACTTTGGCCGAGTGCCACGCGGACGACATCGATCTGCAACTCTTCTACAATCGGCACAGCGGTCATCAACTGCCCGATGCGCTGCAAAGCCAGCGTGTCTACACCCTGCCCATGGGACAGTATGCGTGGCGGCTGAGCGTGTTGGGGAGCCAGATGGCGCGCACCCCCTACGCGCCGCTGCTGCCCATCGTCGGGCGCGACGGCATCTATCATGCCACCGAACACTTGCTGCCCTGCCTCCCCCAAGCGACCGTGCTAACGGTCCATGATCTGATCTTCGAGCGCTATCCCCAGCACCACACCGCCACCAATCGTGCCTTCTTGCGCGTGGCGATGCCGCGCTTTGTCGCCGCGGCGCGCCACCTGATCGCGGTCAGCCAGCATACCGCGCGCGATCTGGTTGAACTCTATCGCGTGCCGCGCAGCAAGATCAGCGTGATCCACGAAGGCATCGACGCCAGCTTTCAACCTGCGCCGCTGGACGAACAAGCCGCCATCCGCGCGCGCTACAGCCCCATTCGCCCCTATCTGCTCATGTTGGGGACGCTCGAGCCGCGCAAAAATCACCTGCTGGCGCTGCAAGCCCTGGCGCGCATCAAAGCCCTGGGGTTGCCCCATCGCCTGGTGATCGCGGGCGGCGCGGGGTGGCTCTTCGAGCCGATCCAGGCGCAGATTCGCCGCTTGGCGCTGGAAGATGATGTGGTCTTTGCCGGATACGTGCCCCAGGCGGATCTGGCTGCGCTCTATTCGGCCGCGGCTTGCCTGCTCATGCCCAGCCTGTACGAAGGGTTTGGCTTTCCTGTGCTGGAGGCGATGGCTTGCGGCACGCCGGTGATCGCCAGCCGCGCCGCAAGCCTGCCTGAATTGGGCGGCGACGCCGCGCTCTATGTGCCCACAGATGACCCGGATGCCCTAGCCGCGGCCATTCACCTCATCGCGTCCCAGCCTGCGCTGGTCGAGGCCATGCGCCAGGCAGGATTGGCCCGCGCGCGCGCGTTTACCTGGACAGCCAGCGCGCGGCAGACAGTCGAGCTCTACCGCGCGCTGGCCACGAGCGAACGATGACCCTTGCCCCAACCCGCTCAACGCGCGTCAACCGACGTCCAAGCCGTATGCTGCGGCCCGATGTAGCGCGACTGCGGGCGGATCAAGCGGCCCGTGGCAAGCTGCTCGCGACAGTGTGCAATCCAGCCCACCGCGCGGCTGATGGCAAAGGTGGGCGTGAAAAGCCCTGTCTCCATGCCCAGCCCATGCAGCAGCAGCGCGGTGTAGAATTCCACGTTGGTTTGCAGCCGTCGCCCTGGCTTGTACTCCTCCAGCAGCCGCAGCGCGGTTGCTTCCACATAGGTCGCCAACTCGTATAGCTCGGCCTGTTCGCCACCGGCATATAACTTGGCAGCCGCGCTTGCCAGCACCTCGGCCCGCGGGTCGCGCACCTTATAAATGCGATGCCCGAAGCCCATCAGCCGTTCGCCCGCCTCCAGCATCCGGCGCAGATAAGGCTCGGCCTGGTCCTTTTGGCCGATGGCAAAGACCATATCCAGCGCAGGCCCCGGCGCGCCGCCATGCAGCGGCCCCTTCAGCGCGCCGATCGCGCCCACCAGCGCCGATGTCAGGTCGGAATGGGTGGCGATGATCACGCGCGCGGCAAAGGTCGATGCGTTGAGACCGTGATCTACCACTGTGTTCAGATAGGTTTGCAGCCCGCGCACTTGGGCGGGAGCCGGTTCCGCGCCGGTCAGCATGTAGAGGTAGTTGGCCGCATGGCCCAGATCCGCGCGCGGGGCAATAGGCGCTTGGCCCTGGCGCAGTCGCCAATAGGCTGCCACAGCGGTAGGCAGGCGCGCCACCAGTGTGCGCGCCAATGAATCAGCATCGGTATCAGGCAGGTCCAGATCCAGCGTGCCCGATGCGATACGCAGCGCATCCATGGGCGGCTTGCCCTGGCTGGCGACCGCTTGCAGCAGGGCCAGGGTCGCTTCGGGCAGCTCGCGCCGCGCGGCCAGGTCGGTCTTCAGTTCGGCCAACTCAGCAGCCGTGGGCAGGCGACCCTCCCACAACAGATGGATCACCTCCTCGAATTCGGCGGCCTCGGCCATGACTTCCAGCGGATAGCCGCCGATGATCAGCACACCCGCTTCACCGTCCACATGGCTCAACGCGGTTTCCGCGGCGACCACGCCCTCTAACCCTGGTCGCACCACTGCCTCGCTTGCTTCATTGCTCATGATTGTCCCTCTATCTACAACTTGCTTGTGTAAACGCCCGCCGTGCTCATCTCGCCAACCTGCGCAAAGACGGTGCAGGGCAAACGTTGGATCAGAAAATGCTTGACATGCTGTGATAGCATAGAATCTAGTTGATCACTTGTCAATCTTGATCAATGAATCAATATATTTGAGAGAACTAGCCGAAAGCCACCCGGAAACCACCATGCCACCCACCAACGCCGCTTACCTCACAGCCACACAAGCCGCCGAACGGTTGGGCGTGAGCAAAGCCACCCTCTATGCCTATGTCAGCCGCGGCTTGATCCGCTCGCTGCCCAGCGACGACGACAGCCGCGCCCGGCGCTACGCCGCAGCCGATGTCGAAGCACTGGTCAGCCGCAAGCAGGGCCGCCGCGACCCTGGCAGCGTGGCCGCGGGCGCGCTGGACTTTGGCGAGCCGGTCTTGGCCTCGTCCATCACCTTGATTCAAGATGGACGGCTCTATTACCGCGGGCTGGATGCCACCACCCTTGCCGCGACATCCACCTTTGAAGCCGTGGCGCGGCTTTTGTGGCGCGGGGAACTGGACGCTACGCCCTTTGCGCTCGATCCGCTGTCCCCATCCGGCGTCGCATCGTGGGTCACAGCCGTGTCGCTGCCTGGCGGGTTAAGCCCGCTAGAACATCTGCAGGCGCTGCTGCCGCTAGCCCAAGCGAGCGATCCACAAGCCTACGCGCCCACGCCCGCGCTGATCGAGCAGGCAGGCATCCGCGCCATGCAGTTGTTGATCGCGGTGACGCTCGGCACAAACACAGCAGACGCGCCCCTGTCACCCGCAGCACAGCTTGCCCAAGGCTGGCAGGTGGCTATGCCAGACGCAGCCCGGCTGATCGACGCGGCGCTCATCCTCTCGGCTGACCACGAATTCAACATCTCCTCGTTCACCGCGCGCTGCGTGGCCTCTGCCGGGGCCTCGCCCTATGCCGCGCTCTCTGCCGCGCTGGGCGCGATGCAAGGCACGCGCCACGGCGGGCAAAGCCTGCGCTGTATCGCGTTTCTGCGCGAAGTGGCGCGCGAAGGGCCGGGCGTTGTGCGCGAGCGGCTGCGCCGCGGGGAGGATATGCCCGGCTTTGGTCACCGGCTCTACCCTGATGGCGACCCGCGCGGCCGCTACCTGATCAACCTGGCGCGCAGCATACCGGCTGCGCCCGCTGTGCGCGACTTGATCGATACCACCCTCGACGAAGTCGCACGGCAGACAGGCGAACAGCCCAACATCGACTTTGGGCTGGTGGCGCTGGCGCGGATGCTGGGCCTGCCCGACGATGCAGCATTGGTGCTCTTCACGCTGGGCCGCATGGCAGGCTGGGTGGGCCAGATCATCGAACAGCTAGCCACAGGCCAGTTGATTCGCCCGCGCGCCCGCTACACAGGCCCCCTGCCCGAAAGCACACCCTCCTAGCCGCCGCGCCCGCGAGCGCGCACATCCGTTCGGCAGAGATTGCTGCCATCTTTGCGGTTGTGCTATGATGGCAGCATGGACGCAACCCATCGCCCAACCGCCATCCCATTGCCCGACGAATTCGCCTTCAGCCAGTCGAGCCTACAGGCGTATGTGGACTGTGCGCGGCGCTTTTGGCTGACCTATGTGCGCCAACTGCCGTGGCCTGCTGTGGAAGCAACCCCGGTGGCGCAGCACGAACATCTCATGCGCATGGGCGCAGCCTTTCACCGGCTGATTCAGCGCGCCGAGATCGGCATCGACCCAGAGGCGATTGCCGTTGACTTGGAAGACCCGCTCGATCTCTGGTTTGCCGCCTATCGCCAGGCGCGACCCGCGGATCTGCCGACCACGCTGGTAGAAGCCGAACACTCTATGAGTATGCGCCTGGCCGCGGACGACTCGCCCGGTGCGCCTGCGTTCCGGCTCTTTGCCCTCTATGACCTATTGGCTGTCGAGCCGGGAGAGCGCGCTGTCATCGTCGATTGGAAGACCTCGCGCCGCCGTCCAGACCCAACCCATCTGCGCCAGCGTTTGCAGACGCGTATCTACCCCTTCCTGCTGGTAGAAGCCGCGCGTGACCTGCCGTGGGGGCCACTGCGCCCGGACCAGGTAGAGATGCGCTACTGGTTCACCGCCGCGCCCGAACAGCCCATCACCTTCCGCTATGACGCGGCCCAACATGCCGAAAATTGGGACTACATCCGCCGGCTCCTGCGCGAGATTCTGTCAGGGCAAAGCGAGGATGACTTCCTTCCCCTGCCCGATACGGAAGCCAATCGCGCCCGCTTCTGTCGCTACTGCGTCTATCGCAGCCGCTGTGACCGGGGCGATGTTGCGGGTGATCTAACCGAACACGACGAATTTGTCGACTTCGACGACCTCGACGCGGTTGCGCCCGAAGCACTCGATTTCACGCTCAACGATGTGCAAGAACTCGCTTTTTAGCCTCGCGTCGAACACGGATTGGACCCCACATGCGTGATGATTGGTCGCTGCTGCCGCCGGTGGAGCCGGATCCGGCGTTGGCGGCCGCGGTGGGCGGCCACCCAATCGTGGCCTATCTGCTTGCCCAGCGCGGGCTAACCTCACCCGAAGAGGCCCTCGCCTTCCTCGACCCCGCAGCCTACCGACCGGCCCCGCCCACCACCCTGCACGGCGTGGCCGAAGCCGCCGAGATCCTCTACGACGCGACCCAACGCGGCCAGCACATCCTCGTCTGGGGCGATTTCGACGTAGACGGGCAAACCTCCACCTCCCTCTTGGTGGCCGCGCTGCGCCGTTTGGCCGGGGATGCGTGCGTGCGCTATCACGTCCCCAATCGCTTCACCGAGAGCCACGGCATGCGCCTGCCCAAGCTCCAAGAGCTGTTGAACCAGCCCGATTTTCGGCCCGACGTGATCCTGACCTGCGACACGGGCATCACCGACGCCGAAGCCGTGGGCGTTGCCAAAGATCAGGGGCTGACCGTCATCATCACCGATCACCACGATCTGCCGCCCGAATTGCAGGAGATCGATCCGGCCCAAACGCCCATCGCCGGTCGCACCGCCGCGGAAGTGGGCGCAGCCTCCGTGCGCCGCGCCGATGCCATCGTCAACCCCAAGCTGCAAGCCGCGGACGACCCGCTGCGCACGCTGCCGGGCGTCGGCGTTGCCTATAAACTGGTGCAGCAGCTTTACACGCTGGCAGGCATCGCCGACGAAGCCGTCACCCTCTTGGACCTGGTGGCGCTGGGCATTGTGGCCGACGTGGCCGAGCAGGTGCACGATGCACGCTATCTGCTCCAACTGGGGTTGCAACAACTGCGCCGCACGCGACGCACCGGCCTGCTCGCGCTCATGCACATCGCGCGCACCACGCCCGAAGAGATCGACACCGAGACGATTGGCTTTCAAATCGGCCCGCGCATGAACGCGCTGGGGCGCATCGACGACGCCACCGTCGCGGTCGAACTGCTGACCACGCGTGATGCCATTCGCGCCGGGCAGTTGGCGGCGCGCATGGATCGCCTCAACCAACAGCGCCGCCTGCTCACCAGCCAAATGACCGCGATGGCAATGGAAATCTTGGAGCGCCGCCCGGAGTTGCACCAATTCGGCGCGCTGGTGCTGAACCACCCAGCCTGGCACGCGGGAATCGTCGGCATTGTGGCGTCGCGATTGGTGGAGGAGTACCACAAACCCACGGTGCTGCTGCTCAACCCACCGGGGGAGATGGCGCGCGGCAGCGCGCGCAGTGTGCCGGGGGTGGACATCGGCGCAGCCATTGCTGCCTGCGGTCATCTGCTGGAGGGCTATGGCGGCCATCCCGGCGCGGCGGGCCTCAGCCTCAACCCGGACAACATCGACCGCTTCCGCCGTGAACTGGATCGCCAGATCGAGCTTCATCGCACACCGGAAGCGCCGCCGCGGGTCGTCATCGACGCCGAGTTGTCGCTCGACGAGCTTGATCTGCCGCTGGCTGAACAGGTGCAGCGGCTTGCGCCCTTTGGCAACGGCAACCCCATGCCCAAATTCCTCTCGCGCGGGCTGAGCGTGGTCGAAGAGAAGCGGCTCGGTCGCGATGGGAATCACCGGCGGCTGCTGGTCGAAGGGGCATCCGGGGCCAAGCGCCCCGTCCTCTGGTTCAACAGCGGCGACAGCCCCCTGCCAAGCGGCCCGCTCGATCTGGTCTACACCATCGGCATCAACACCTTTCGCGGCGAACGCTCGCTGCAGTTGATGTACGTGGACAGCCAACCCGCGGAGCGCCCCACCGCGGTCTTGCGCACGCGGCCCACGGTGCGCGTCCACGATCTGCGCCACAAAGAAGGCATCTGGGATCGCCTGCCGCCGCAAAATGCAGCCGTTTGGTATGCCGAAGGGATGCGGCTTGACGCCACAGGTGACCCCGTGACCTATGCCCCGCGCACAGCCGACGGCCTGCCCGCGGGCGCGCCGCTCGTCGTCTACTCGGTCCCGCCTAGCCCGGCTGTCTTGCGCTGGCTCTATGAGCGCTATCACCCGCCGGTGATCTATCTGGTTGGACGGTTGACCAGCGACGACAGCCTTGAGGCGGTTGTGCGCCATGTGGCGGGCATGTGCAAATTCGCGCTGGGCCGCGATCGGCGGCTGTCGCTGGTGCGCATGGCGGCCCGGCTCGGCCAAACCAGCGCGGTCATGCACCAAGCCCTGCGCTGGCTGCACGCGCGCGGCCAAATCTATCTTGCCGAATGGGAAAGTGACGACGTGGTGATCCTCGCCGCGATGCAGCCGGGCGACAGCGCCACGACCGATCCAGCAAACGGCGATTCGCCTGAACTCCTCCAAGCGCAGTTGGCCGAACTCTTGGCCGAAGTACGCGCGTACCGGCGCTACTTCCTGCGCGCCCGCACCAACGAATTGGGGTTGCCCGTTGCGATCTAGGTTTGCTTGGCTCCGCTTGTCACCCCGATCGCGTGCAACCGTCGAACGACTGAGCGGCCCGGCTGTGCTGATCATTGCCGCGGTTGTGCGCCTCTGGCGGCTGGACTACCACAGCATCTGGTTCGATGAAGCCGTCAGCCTGCGCTGGGCACGGGCGGACCTGGGCTATACCTGGCGCGTCACCTTTCAACTGGTCGAAGAAAAGCACCCGCCCGTCTACTACGCGCTGCTCCACCTCTGGCGGCAAGCCCTGGCGTGGGTTGGCTTGGCCGACAGCGACGCAGCCTTGCGTGTCTTGGGCGCGCTGTTGGGCGTGCTAACGGTTTGGGGTGTGCTGCGCCTCGCCACTGCGGTCAGCGGCCCGCTGATCGGCCGCGTGACCGCGCTGCTGGTGGCGCTTTCGCCTGTGCTGGTCTGGTACAGCCAAGAACTGCGTATGTTCCAGCCAGCAGCAACCGGCATCGTCTGGCTGGCCGCGGCCATGCAGACAGCGTGGCGGACCGACACGCGTAGGCAGCGCTGGCTCTGGTGGTTTGTGGGGCTGGTCGCCATCGAAGGGGCTTTGTACAGCTACCTCTTCAGCGCCTTTGTGCTGCCCGCAGCGGGATTCACCCTGCTTGCGCTCCTCTGGAAAGATCGCAACTGGTCGCGCTTTGGCGAGGGCGTTGTGATGCTGGCGCTGGTCGGCGGCCTCTTTTTGCCGCTGGCGCGCAACGCCTGGCGCGTCAACGCGGCCGAAAGCACGCCCGGCCAGCCTTTCGCCAATTTTGCGACCAATCTGCTCCACCTCCTGCGCGTCGACACCATCTGGCGCGTGGCATGGACCGATGGCTGGGCCATGGCCGCGCTGGCGTTCTTTGCCCTCTGTTTGGCGGTCGGGCTGCTGCTGCCCAAGCGCCCCCCTGCGACGGCAGGCCGCAAAGCCGTGCTGGATGGCCGCGCATGGCTCTGGCTGTGGATCGGCATTCCGCTGCTCATCGCCAATCTGCTGCTGGCGCGCAGCGGCTCGATCTTCAGCGAAGACCGCTACCTGCTCTTTTTAGCGCCCTTTGTCCTGTGGGGCATCGCCCGCGGCATTGGGGTGGTGGGCAGTTGGTTCAAGCCGGTGGGCTGGGCAAGCGGCGCGATCGCCGTGCTGCTGCTTGCCGCGGCGCTGCCGCCGCTTTGGTCACCGTCGCACCTGCGCGAAGATTGGCGCGCCGCCGCGCGCTATATCCTGGACTATCAGGCCCACAGCCCCGGTCTGCCCGCCTCAGTCGTGACCCATGTAGACTACACCCACGAAGCGCTGGAGTGGTATGTGCGCCAGGAACAGGATTTCGACAGCCTGCCTATCTTTTTCCCCTTTGGCGGCACGCTCACGCCGGAGGATGTGGAGACGGTCGTTGCGCCGCCGCTCAACGGCATTGTCGAATTTGGCTCAAAGACCCTCTGGCTCACCCAAAGCCATTTGGATGGCGTGGACGATCAGCGCGTGGTCGAAGGTTGGCTGGCACAGAACTTCCCGCTGATCACCGAACAGTACCCTGCGGGCATCAAATTGACCGGCTACAGCCTGCAAAGCCGCTTCGATGCGCTGCCGCCATTGAGCGACGCCGCAACCTACCCCGCGGCGGAGTTGGCCCCCGGCATCGAACTCGCCGCGTGCGAGGTGGTGACGCCGCTCGTCCACGCACAGGACGAACGTATGCACCCGCCCAGCGGCTGGGTCCATGTACGCGCCTGGTGGCGTGCAACTGCCCCTGTGGACATGGACTATATGGCAACCGCTCAAGTCATTGGCCCCGAAGGTGTCTGGGGAGAGCGCTTGCCCCCCCGGCCTACGGAACCGCTGCGCTTCACCCCGACGAGCACCTGGGCAGCGGGTGAATTTGTGCGCGACGAAATCGACGTGAACCTCAATCCGGTCACGCCGCCGGGAAACTATACAGTGGTTGTGGGGTTGGCCGATCCCGATGGGGTAGCGATAGGGTCGGCTGTGGAATGCGGACGGGTCGAGATTGGTTAGCGCGACGGGCCTGGCTTGTCGTCGTCCAGCCGCTGCAAACGCTGCTCCAGCGTGTGAATACGCTCCCCCTGGCTGACAATCAACTCGGCCAGGAAGCCAACCAGGAACAAAAGCACACTGATAATCGCCAGCACCCCCGCGGCGATAAAGACCGGGCGCTGTTGAGTGGCGGCAAAGACATACAGCCCAGTCAAATACAAAAAGATCAGCAAGCTCACAGCCATGCCGATCAACCCCATGCCGCCAAAGAAGCGCATGGGCGCTTGGCTAAAGGTGAGCAGAAACTTCACCACCAGCACATCGAGAAAGCTGATCGGGATGCGCTCCCAGCCAAACTTGCTGCTGCCTGCTGGGCGCGGCCTGTAATAGGTCTGCACTTCGCCAAGCCGAAAGCCCTGATGGGCCGCGATCATCAGCAAAAAGCGATGCCAATCGGATCGCAGCGGCGGAAAGCTCTCGATCACCTCGCGGCGCATGGCCTTGATCCAGTTGGCGTCATGCACAGGGACACCGGCCAGCCGGCGCATGACCCAGTTATAGATCGAACTGGCAAAGACCTTGCTGTCTCGCCGCCCCTGCCGCCAGCCCGCCACCACATCCAGGTCGTTCTCCTCCAGATGGCGCACCAGCGCGGGCACGTCGAGCAGCGGGTCCGACTCCATATCCGCGGGGATCAAAATCACGATCTCGCCGCGGCTGGCAGTAAACATCCACTGCAGCCCGGCTGTCATGCCCTGGCTGCGCCGGTGGGTGTTGACACGCAGCGTGGCATAGCGTTGAGCCAGTTCAGCCAGGATGCGCCCTGTCCCGTCTTGGCTGCCGTCGTTGACCACCAAGACCTCGCCGCTTCGCCCCAACTCCTCAAAAGCCGCGTAGCAGCGCTCCACCACTTGCGCGATGGTCACTTCCTCGTTGCGCGCCGGGATGACCACCGTAATGTCAATGGCCCCGCTCGCCGCGCTGCGTTCTGCATTGGGGGCAGCCCCGGCTTGGGCAGAGGGGCGTTGGCTCAATTCAGGCGGCGTCTGGTGCAAAATGTCCATCTTAGCGTGGAATACATAGCGTGAAATAACAGCGCAGGTCAGTCAGGCTGCGTCTGCAACATCAATTCGCGCAGCGCGGCCACGACTTGATCCTGCTGTGCGTCGCTCATCTCCGGGTAAAGGGGCAGGCTCAGACATTCGGCCGCGACCCGCTCGGTGACGGGCAGATCGCCCGCTCGATACCCCAAATGGGCATAGGCGGGCTGCAAATGGAGCGGCAGCGGATAGTGTACCCCCGCGCCGATCCCGCGGCGGTTCAACTCGGCCAACAGCGCATCGCGATCCGGGCAGCGCACCACATACAGATGCCAAACCGGATCGGCTGCAGCCGCGACCTGGGGCAAGATCAACCCCATCCCGGCCAACAGTTGGTCATAGCGGGCAGCCAACCGGCGGCGCGCCGCGGTCCATGCCGCCAGATGGGGCAGTTTGGCGCGCAGGATGGCTGCTTGCAGGGTGTCGATACGTTCGCCAAAGCCCGGCACCTCATGGACATACTTGTCGCGACGTCCGTGGTTGCGCAGCAGGCGCACCTGCTCGGCCAAGTCCGCCCGGTTGGTTGTCACCGCACCGGCATCGCCATACGCGCCCAAGTTCTTGCCCGGATAGAAGCTGAAGCAGGCGATATCGCCCAGCGTACCCGCCCGCTGTCCGTCCCAGGTTGCGCCGTGGGCCTGTGCCGCGTCTTCGATCACGAATAGATCGTGGGCGCGGGCCACGGCGAGGATGCGTGGCATGTCTGCCGGTTGGCCGTACAAATGGACCGGAATGATCGCGCGCGTGCGCGGGGTAATGGCTTGCTCAAGCAGGCTCGGGTCTAGGTTGTAGGTATCAGGGTCGATGTCTACAAAAACAGGCTTTGCCCCCACCGCGCTGATCGCCTCTGCCGTGGCAATGAAGGTATGGGCGACGGTAATTACTTCATCACCAGGGCCGACCCGGCAGGCACGCAGCGCCAACTCCAGCGCAGCCGTCCCGCTCGCCACGCCGACACAGTGGGCCGCGCCGCAATAAGCGGCAAACTCCGCTTCAAAGGCCGCGACATCAGGCCCCATAATAAATTGGGACGTGGAAATCACCCGCTGCAGCGCCTGTTCAATCTCCTGTTGGATCGTCGCATACTGCGCCTGTAGATCGACCAGCGGAATTGAGCCAGCCATACCCTCACCGTACCTACTTGATTCTACCTACCCGTTTTCAACCGCGTCCACCGCGGCCATAACGCTTGGCCGGGTGATGCAAAAAAATGGCTGAGCGTCTCGGCCCAGCCAAAACAACGATTAGCATTATAAAGGGTTGCCCGGAGCTTGACCAAACCTTCCGGGCCAGTACGCAGCCGCACGGCGCGAGTATGAGGTCTATGGGTCCAGCGCGGCCTCAATCGAAGCCAACTCTTTGCGCAGCCGGTTCAGAAGATGGCGCAGTTGATCGATCTCCTCCAACAAACGGAGCGCCTCGTCGCCCTCGGCCTCTGCTGCGGCAAGCTCGATCTGGGCCAGTTGCTGCTCAATCTCGGCAATCTCGCGGCGCAAACGTTCGGCCTCTTGCAGCCGCCCCTGCGCCAGCATCGACTCATGCAGGTTATCGTCCTCGGCCTCGCCCAAGGCTGCGGTCAGTTCATCCATGTGATCGACCACCCAGCGGCGCAAAAATTCATTGCCCACTGCCCACTGCCCGAAGATATTGCGTAAATACCCCAGCCGCTCCAGCCCATAGAGCAACATCTTGATTCGCCGCGGCGATAGATCGCTGAACAGCGCCAGCAGTTCGCTTTCCCTGGCAATGGTCAGATCGGCCACAGCCAGCACCAGACGGCGTTCACTCCTGCTCAAATGCCGGAAATCGATCTGAAAGAAACCCGCCAGAATATGATCCGTTGCCAGATCTTCGTCGGTGATCGGGCGCAGATATCCCCTTTCGCCGTCGCTCTCAAAGAGTCGCTGGCACAAGTATTGGATCAAGTAGGGCTGTCCATTGGTGTGGATGAGGATATCATCGACCACGCCGTCGCTCGCCTCGACTGGCTGTTCGGCCTGCAACTGGCGCACCAGCGCACGGGCCGCGCGCTCTTCCAGCTTGGTCAGGTTCACCAGGCTGAAGCCAAAGAGAAAAGGGCTGGTTGTCCAATCGCGGCTGATATGATTCAACTGCGACAGAAGTTTGGTCGACGTCAGGACAGTGCGCACTCGTTCGTCCTGCAAGATACGCCGCAGCCGCCCCATCCAATCCGGGTCTTGCTGTGCGATCTGGATCAACACCTCGCTCTCGTCGATCAACACCAGCAGCTGCCGCCCGCTCTCGGCCAATAGGCGCGCCAGCGCGCGCAGCACGGTCACTGCATCCTGTTGGCGGAAGATCTCAATGTCGATGCCAACTGCCTGAAAGCGATCCGCCACATCTTCTAGGGCAAAGTAAAGTTCATCCGACAGCTCCTCGACCGTCCGACTGCCTTGCAGATCCCAGAAGATCGGGACCAACTTGCTTGCCGGGTTCGAGGCGATCATCTCCAACTGGCGCAGCAGCGATGTCTTGCCCATGCGCCGCGTGCCCACCAGCCAGATGGCTGTATCCGGCCCTTCCAGAAGCTGCTCAATCAAACGTTCGCGGCCATAGTGATTCTGCCCCCGAACCCACCGGCCCACTACATACGGCATCCGCATCGTCTTAGGACTGCCGTCCTTCCTGGGAGACCGCGGCGGGATCGCTTCCTCTTGCTACCGAGGAGCGCGCACGCACTGGCCGCGTCGCCGGGACGCCGCTGGACTCAGCCTCGCCGCCGGAAGGGTCAACCATCCGGCGCAATCGTCTTAAGATAGTAGGAGTTCCATCGCCCGCGTGGGCAACGTCGCGTTCGGCAGCGATAATCCGCTTGTGGGCTGCCTCAGCATCCGCCAGGGTAATGCGGCGGCGACGTTGGGACAACATATGATTGACGGCCTCTAGGCCATACTGCTGTAACTTGTATGGGCGACCGTTGGCGTGTTCGATGATGAATTCGATGGCGGCTTGATCATAGTGGTAATAGCCGCGTACAGGCTCACGCAAGAGTTCCTCGGCTTGTTCGCGCGTAAAGGGTTGCAGCGCGATCTCATTGAACAAATTAAACCATGGACTTTCGACCCGATCCCAGTCCTTACTGATCTGGATACCGGCGACAACAGCGCCCAACGTGGCGGCAAACTCGCGCATGAAGATGCGCCGTAACTGCTGCTGGACCAGCCGCTCATACTTGCTCATGACGTCCATTTCGTCGAGCAGCAAGATCAATCGCAGTTGCTTCCCTGGGTCGTGGCGTTCACCGTAGGCTTCTAACACCTCCATGACACGATTCAGGTCACGATTGAAATCACGGTCCGTATAGGTGCTGTCTTGAATAGTATGATAGCGCAGATTTTGCAGTTTGGGCGCGATCTCCGCTGTCGAATTAGACAGGCTTTCAAGCCCGTTTACAATCTCCTCGATCAGGTAGTGGAAAAATTCCTCCTGCGCTGTCCCTTCCAGATCAATGTAGACCGGCACAAACCAGTAATCAGGATCGTTCACCTCGCGCAGCGTCGCCGCCAACTGGTACAAGAGCGTTGTCTTGCCAATGCGACGTTCGCCATAGATCATGATGCTGTTGTTGTGCAGCGTGTCGATGATCCGCTGCAGCAGTTCGCGCCGACCAAAGAACATGTCGTCCCGGCGCACAGGCTCGCCGCTGATATAGGGGTTATAGGCACGCGCCAACGCCTGGATCCCGCGCCGTCGGTTGTTGATCACCGCAGCCGCCATATAGATGGATCCAAAGACCGCCAAAGAGCCTAGCACGACCAAGGTGCGAAAGACGCCCGGCTTGACCGGCCCCAACAGCGGAACCTTGACAAACGAAGGCGGCAGCAGCACCGTCAGATCATGCGTGACCACAGGCGAATAATTAAACGAGAGATCGCGCGCGCGCACCTCCAAGGTGTACTCACCCGGCTCGTCAAAGACCCCCTGCCATTGATCCTCCACCACAGACTGCCAGGCGCTTGTTCCGCTTGGCCCTGTCAGCCGCACAAAGATCGCCAGTCGGCCTGGATTCGTTTGCAGGTCCCCAGCGACAAAATCGACGCGCACCGGCTCATCGATCACAGCCTTGGAATGTTTGCCGTTGGTCTCCCCCCCTGCGCCGGTGATGCTGCCAATCCGCAGCCACGGCGGCGTCGTGTCCGGCATAAAGTAGGAGAGGCCCGAACGCCCGCCAAACCACAGCCCCCCTTTGGGGTCGCGGGCAATGGCATAGATGTTGCCGCTTTGCAGCCCATCGCTCACGGTCAGCGTGCCGTAGCTTGTCCCGTCCCAATGGGTCGCGCCGCTCTCGCTGCCAATCCACAGCGCGCCGGTCGCTTCATCAGCAAAGATGGTCCAAATGAGGTTGCTCGGCGTCAAACCGATCTGGCGCATCAACTGCCACTGCTCGCCGTCCCAATGGACAATGCCCGCCCCCACAATCACAGCCCACACACCCCCTGCCACATTGGGGTCGATGCTCAACCCATGCAAGGGCACTGAATTGCCGGGCAAACTGTTGGGATCATTGGGATCATAGCGGAACTGCCGCCATTGACCGTCGAGCCTGCGCTGCCAGATGCCGTCGTCGCGCGTGCCGACCCACAGATTGCCCTGGTCGTCCAGCGTCAGAGCCTCGGCGCTGATGCCCAGTGTCGCGGCCTCGACACGCACACTGCCGGCGAGGTCATAGAGGGCCACCCCCTCTGTCGTGCCAATCCAAAGACGGTCGTCGTCGGCCAAGAGGCTGGTAATCACCGGCGAAGGCAGCGCTTCCGGCGCAACCGGCGCGCGCCATGTGCCATCCACATACGCGCGCAGACCGGCCTCGCCGCCCACCCATACCACGCCGCGGCTGTCTTCCGCCAGCGCATAGGCAGCATTGACCGCGCCGTCGGCCCCGGTAAACAACTGCTCCGGCCCATCCACCCCCGCGCGGCGACGAACGCCGCTGCCCGCGGTGGCGATCCAGAGCGCACCGTCGCGCGCAACCATCAAACAGTTGACATGGTTGCGGATATCATCTGGCGACCCAAGCACGACGCTGCGCCACAGCGAGACTTGGTAGCGAAAGACACCGGCGGGTGTGGCAAACCAGACCGAGCCGTCTCGATCAATGGCGATATGGCGGATAAAGCGAGTGGTGAGATTCGGATCACCGGTGTAGCCAACGCTGCTGCTCTCATCCCGATCCAAACGCAGTTGAAACGCGCCCGCGCCGTCGGTTCCCGCCCAGATAGCGCCGCCTCGATCGACTGCCAAAGTCTGGACCAGCACCGGCTCGCCGCTCTCGTCCACCGTCTCATACCAAGACCAGGCCGCGCCATCGTAGGGCTGCCAACCAATGCCATAGGGTGTGCCCGCGACCAGCGTACCGTCTGGCATGACTGTGAGCGCGTAGACGCCAGCCGCCAGCCACGGCTCGCCCGCGCCCATCTGCGCCCATCGGTCGCCCCGATAGCGCCACAGCCCGTCTCCCGCGCCGATCCACACGGTGCCGCGGTCGACTAACAGGCTGTAGATCGGCTGCCGCCCAACGGCATCGGCCAAATTTAACTCGCCTGCGTTGTAACGATAAAGGCCATCCTGCGTGCCAATCCAGAGTTCCCGGTCAACGACAGCCAGGGTATAGATGGTGGACTGCAACGCAAGCACATGGGACCAACGTTGCCCATTCCACTGCGCCACAATGCCCTGATCGGTTCCGGCCCAAAGCCGCCCATCGCTTTGCTGGTGCGCCAAGGCCTCCACAACGCCCAAAGATTGGGCAGATGCTACATCACCCCCTGTGTCGTCCAGCCCAACATAGGTGGACCACAGCCCGTTGAAATAGCTGACGCCCCCATCGCCGCCAAACCAGAGGCCGTGCTCATCGGTCAGAATGGTCTGCACGTTGTTGGCGACCAGTCCATCTTGCTGGGTAAACTGACGCCAGCGGCTATCGCGACCATCCTGCAGCAGCTCGGCCATTGAATCATCCGCGCGCGCAGGCAGCCCGCCCCCGGTCAGCACAAGACCGACGACAAGCGCGGCAATCAGGGCGCGCCGCCAGAAGAAATGCGCCGCCCCCTGCACGCCATGCAGGCACGCTCTATACGTAACTCGTGTAATAATCCGATGCAGAATCGGCTCTATACCCCCATCCTCCTCACGTAGGCGGACAGTCACTTAATTGTCCAGCATCAACACGCGGCGGCGGATAAGCTGGGACTTTGAATTGATCCGGGCAGGAATGAACACAACATGAGGAGCATGGAACGCTGTTAAGCCAGATGTTGAAGCCAACCGCTCTTTTCCTTTCTGCCAACCAATCCGAAATCAGTTGTGACAAGATAGGACATTCAGCAACAAATAATTATTACATTTACATAGCATAGCAGAACATCCTTTCGGTGTCAAGCGTAAACGTATAATTTGCTGCCCCTTCGCCGCCCTCTACAACGAATCCTGCCAACCACCAGCCATTCCATATCCCAAATCTATCCCTATCCCAACCTGAAGAGGAATTTCCCTACGGTTGCGCGGGAATCATTTGGGATAATTTGGGAAACATCTTGTATCGAGTCCATCAACCGTGTACACTTCGTCTAGGCGATTACATCACAGTAATCTGCCGGCCGAGTACGAGGTATGATATGAGCAGACAATCTCATATGCTACACCGGCTCACCAGACAAGTACTCCGCTGCTCATTGCGCATACTGCCCCTGTTCGCCATGCTCATCATCACACTTGCGCCGGTAACGCATGTCAATGCACAAAGTCGGTCCCCTCAACTGCGACGGGACCGTCGCCTCACGCGCGAGGTCACCATACGCTATCCTTCTTCGACAAACGGCTATGGCCGCTCCACCCATAGCAATAGACCCGCGCGGACTTTTCGTCCCGGCCCCTCGTCATCGACGTCTACTCGATCCGACGAACATAGGGGGTCAAACGATACGCCAAACGGCTTTCGGCATCGCTGACCCATTGCAGCCCGCCAGCCGACATCGCAGATTCATGACACGCCAATAAAAAACTGTCCGCCCCGATGATCGTGCGGACAGTTTTTTGTATATGCTAGCGGATTCGTCGCCATCAGGCAGGGCAGCACTTAACGTGCGTAGGCGCGGAATGGGTTTGTGTGGGTTAGACGCGTGAGATCGTCCTCGGTGAAGCCTGCTGCACGCAGCGCAGGCACAAAGTGATCGACCAAGTAGGTAAAGGGCTTCACGTCGCCGCCGCCGGGCTTGGATGGATCGTACCAGCCCCGGTCCTGGCTCAAGAGCAGCTGATCCCCATACCCTGCATCCACCATGTCACGGATCGCGGCGACGAACCAGGCATCCTGAAAGCCCGCGCTGCCGATGGCATCAAATTCCAGCCAAGCGCCGCGCACGGCAATGCGCCCATACCAAGCAGCGTCAGGCTCGGCCTGGGTGTGAATCCAGATGAAGCGCGCCGGTGTATATCCGGCGGCCTCAATGATCTCCAGTTGCTCTTGCACCACCCAGCCGCGGATGGTGTGGCTGCCGATTACGGCGTTGGTGGCCGCGCCCGCCTTGGCCGCGGCACGCAGGATCTTGCGCTCCACGTCCGTCAGCCCGTCGTCGCCTGCGCTCACCTTGATCCACGCGGCAGGCACGCCGGTCGCCTCGATCCCTTCGTTTAGCTCGCGCACCATCCACTCGACGAGCGCTTGCTCTTCGGCCTGGCGCACCCATTGGGGAACCCACGGTTCCCGGTAGACACCCGTGGGCAGCACAACCGGAAAGTTGGCCGCGCGCGAAACCGCGACGTCGATGTCGGCGCGCCGCCCCACGCCCACCGGCGTACATTCCACCAGTGCCGTCACGCCTTGCGCCGCTATCTTCTTCAATTCAGGCCCCATCACCGAGATCACATCTTCCGGTGTCGCCTGTTTATAGCTTTCCGCCTCGATTGGCCCCAGATCCACAAAGAGATGCTCATGGGGCAGGATCATCCCCAATTCCTCGCTGGATTTAGGCCCAAGCGTGGTCAGTAGACGGGCCACCGTCCCCTCTCACCCGTTACCTGGCTAATGCAAGCAGCCGGTTAGCCTTGGTCAAACTCGATGTAAACTTCGCCCTCGTTGCCGCCCAGATCCAAGCGGAACACGTCGCTGTCGCGCTCTCGGTTGCCGTCCAGCACCCAGAAGAAGTATGTCCCGGCCAGGCTGCCGCCAGGCAGATCGCTGGCGTTGATCTTGGCCTCATAGTTGTACTTACCGGCTGGCCCGTCGTTGGAATTCAAGGCAATGCTCGTCACATTGGCAAAGGTCTCGATCAACTGCCCGTCCTTTTCGATGCCGATGCGATAATCGCCCTGCATCTGGCCGCCGTCGACACCGCTGTGGATGAACGCAGCCTGGATCTTCAACTCGCCGCCTGAATTTTGCATCTTGACCGGGCCGGTCCGAATGTGGAACTTACAGCCGTCATCGCCGCCACAGCCGCCTGCATGGACGGCCTGCTGCGGTTGTTCTTCGGCTGGCGGCTCTTCGGCAGAAGGCTCCTCGGGCGGCTGTTCCGGCGCTGGCTGTTCGGGGGCGGGCTGCTCTGGCGGAGGTGCTTGTGGCGGAGGCGCTTGTGCCGGGGGCGCAGCAGCAACCGGCGGAGGCGGCGCAGGAATGTCCTGGGCTACGGCCACGGCTTCGGCATTTTCAGTCGCCACCAACTGGCCGAAGATCCACGCCTGTTGGCCGTTGACACAGCAGAACTGCCACCATGTACCGTCCGCATTCCTGCCCACAATGTCAAAGGTCTGGCCCTGCGTCAGCGTGCCAGCCAATCCGTACTCGGTGCCGGGACCGTTGCGCGCATTGGCCTCTGCCACATTGACAGACAGCTTGGCTGTGGGGGGCGCGGCGGGCGCTTCCGCAGCCGGTGGAGCCTCTGTACCAGTCTCAGTGCCTGTCCCTGTCACAGCCTCTCCGTTGGTGACCTCAGCCTCCTCAGTCACCGTGCCGGTCTCCGTGACAGCCTCTGCCTGCGCTGGGGCCTCCGGCGCGGTATCGGCGTTGTCCGTTGCCACCTCGACCGCGACCGTCGGCGCTTCTTCCGCGACCGGCTCCGGTGTCGGCGTTGCCGGGACTTCAGGCGTCGGCGTAAAGGTGGGCACGACCGCCCGATCTTCTTCCCCCTCGTCCACAGACCTTTCCGGCCCGCCGCCAAAGAGCAGACTGCATCCGCTCAGAACGAGCATGACCACCAACAGCAGGGGCAACAGGCTCGTCCATTGGCCCAGACCGTGCGGTTTGCTGCCTTTGTTTGCTACATTCTCCATCATCCACACCTCACTATGCCTACTTATCAATGATGCCCGCCGACTGTTATGTCTACTTGACAGACAGGCATATCCTATGGCAAGC
>CAZZNG010000077.1:0-21094 GCA_964655505.1 uncultured Litorilinea sp.
TCAGCCGCCACTTCTGCACCACTTCGCAGTGCAGTCTCGGCGCGCCGTATAGTCGCTAAGTCGTCAGGGGACGCAGCGCCTTTCAGGCGAGAGAGGATGACCTCTAAGTGTTCGACGGACTTGCCAGTCTTCCTAGCAAACTCAGCAATCGTCATTGCCAACCGTGCACCGGCCTTTCCGGCTCCTCGGGCCACCGATCCGAGGCCTCCGACAAATGGGAGGAGCCCCACTAGAGCGCCTAGGCCCATAAGAACTTTGTCAGTGGTCGTGACTTCACGGCCCCATCGGTCTTTGCCTGTGAACATGGCAAGGGCGAACTCGCCAATGTCCACAATGTCGCCAACAATTGGGATCATGCCTATCCCAATGTCGACGGCTGTGGTGGCTAGTAGTGTCTCTAGCTCTTCCGAGGCACTCAGATGTTCAATCTTAGTTGGTTCATGATAAGTAGCGCCCAGGGAAAAGTAATGATCCACGTCGATGTGAGAACCCTGCTCCGGAACCTGTTCGGGGTATGGGAGTTCTAGGATTTGCAGCATTACCCATCCCTCACGAGACAGTCTTTCGGCAGGCTCGGCCAGTTCTACGACAACGCCGTGCCCGATGACGGCCCGAATCTCGGATGTTCCTGTTTCCGGGTGAGAAACAACCTGGTATGCAAATCGACCGCCCACAGCCGGGTCTTTGGGACGAATAGTTAGCAGAGTAGAAGAGGTACCGTACTGAAAGGTGACCCCCGATCTCCCTCGGAACACCTCAATAGTAGTGCCCCCAACCTCGTCATTGTAGCGTTCGTAGCCCAGGTAAGCGTCCGCATCAAATACCTCTCCTTGCAGTGGTACATCACGAGGGTTCTGTATGCGAACCATATTGGGAACTAACGTCCGGCCATAGCCAGAAGCAACCAGTGCTTTTCGAAAAGCCGGATCCACACCGAGTGTCGCGTCAACGTCGCCGGTTTCGACGACTACACCTGGGGTTGCGACAATATGTACTACCTTTTGCTTGCCGTCTTCACCTTGCCATCCCCGTTCGATGTAGTAGGCGAACTTGGCACTAGGAAAGTCCTCAGGGAGGAAACCAGGAGCCTTTTCCGGAATTGAGATGGTAATCCATGAACCATCCAGAGCAATTGTCGTCTGTTGTGAAGACAGGGAATATACGAATACGCCAAAGTCCATGGCTGCCGTGTCAGAGGTGATCGGAATTTGCTCATCAAACTCTGATTCATGAACGACGAGGGGGAGGGGTGTGCTTTGAACAATGCTTTTATGTATCTGGACATTGGGATGTCTCACGATACGAATTACGTGCTGGTAGGAAGGCTCACCTATGTAGAAAGTAGGCATAGACGTGGGCGAGGCAGCCTCAGATGGAAGTGGACGTTCGAGGTAATAGCCATATAGTTCCCCTTCCCGTGCCCAGATTTCTAGGCGCGAGTCCCCCTGCTCTTCGTCATATACTTCCATCTCCATATGGCCCCGGCTGTATTGAACAAGCTTCCAGCCGCGACGCTCAATCACCGTTCCATCGGGAAGCGGCCCGGCAATGCCGTTGTGCAGTGATTCATTAGCCTGCTGTTCCTGATCTGTCGAGCCGCCTTTCTCGGCGTCCGCATTAACAGGTTTCTGTTGCACTGCAGGACTTGGATCTTGGGCTTGTTGTGCCACATGAGTCAACTCGTGTGCGAGCAACCGTTGACCTGTTGGCGAAGCAGGTTGATAGCGCCCTTCGCCAAAGTAAACGTCCTGTCCGCGCGTAAAGGCCTGTGCATTGAGTTGTTTGGCTGCGCCAGCCGCCCGCGAGTCCGTATGCACACGCACCTGACTCAAGTCGCGGTCGAAGCGCGGCTCCATAAACGTGCGCACGGAATCCGACAGCGGCTGCCCCCCACCGCTGCTATGGTTCAGATAGGATTCCATGGCTGGCGTAACGTCCGGCGTGCCATCCATCGTGCGTTTCGCCTGCACTGTCATCGCAGCGGCTTGACTACCAAGTTCTTGGCTGGCGCTGCCCGCCAAAGACTGAAATTCCGTCGCATTCGTGGTGTTCGATTGTGCTTGTCCATCCTCACCGGCAGTGGGTTGTCTGCGCAGTTGTTTCTCACAGTCAGGGCAAAGTGATGCCTTGGCAATCGTGCCTTGCCGTTCCATCTCAAGCTGCTTCTCGCACTCGGGGCAAACGCGTTGAATGCGAGATGGAGCGCTATGGCTTTGACCGGTCTCCCGTGGCGACACGTTTGAATCCGGCATGCGCATGACGGCGTCGGCAACCCGGTCAGCCTCTTGTTCGTAGACATCATTCGGCGCGCCAACGGTGAGTTTGGGCTGGACGCGTGTTGCCAACATGCGCGAGACGCGAGCATTACCCATCGACTGCTGCAGCCCCTGCATCATGCGAGCGCGTTGCAGCGCACTGCCCCCCTGCACACTCCCCATCATCGATGCCGCGCGCGCTGGCGGCGGCGTCCCATGGGGTGGAGGTGGCGCAGCACTCATCGACCGAGCAATTTTTGATGGCTCGGCGGCTTTTTCAGGCGTCTCCACCTGTCTGTGAATTGGGGGAGCGTTTGGCCGCTTGTCAACAGCCTTCACCAGTGACCTGGTCTTTGACATGGCCTTGCATCCGGGCTATCGCGCCTCAGTCCCAACAACCGCGCCACAGAATCAACCAAGGTGGACGCGGTGTCCGAAGCTCGCTGTCTGGCCCCGTGCGATAATAGACTCTGCCCGTTCAAACTCGATCACGAAACGTTGGCAACAACCGCTACACGACAAGCCTGCGGGTCTACGGTGACGGGGTAACATTTGTCTGATAATGTTGTAATCCTATCTCTCTTAATGCGCTCTCCATGGTTGTCTGCGGAATCCCCAGTCGAGTTGCTATCGCTCGTGCGGTCTTAGCGATCAGATCTCTCAATGCATCCCCAGCAAAACGCGCCATCCACTCTTGCTGGAGTACATTGGCGATAGGCCAATAAGACAAGTGCCACGGCTCCTCTTGGTAGTGAGGATCCGACGGTCTGGGCCAGCCCCCTGCGTAGGGATGGAAGAAGCCAAAGTTGCGCGCTTCCGTGCGTAGAAAGGGAATGACGTCGACAAAGGCACCGCGACGTGGGCTTCCCTGCCATTTGGCTCTATCTGCCGATAAAACATCAATCTCTGTACCCCAGTGGTGGCGAGAGAAGCCGGGCATAGACCTAGTCTGTAGGATGTCTTGAATCGCTATCTTGATATCGGCTTTGGTACTGTTGGTGCCCCTGCTGCGCAATTGGCCGGCCACGATACCGGCCTGCTCGTCAAACGTGCGCACGTGACTGTGACTCGTCAATCTAGATGGCAAGCGGCGTTGTTCCTCGGCAGGTCGTGACGGCCGCCAAACAGTCTGGTAGTAGGTTGCCATGTCGTTGAAGCGCCGCATGACAATACCTTCGATCGTGGAGCGCAGTTGCCGATCGGCGGCAGTCTCCGTTTGCCCTTGGAGGAAGGTATCTGTCACCGCGCGCCGGAGCAGCGCATCGGCCTCAGACGCAGAGCCACCTCTCTCGCGCAGAAATTCCTCGATTCCTGGCATAATGGTGTCAACACTTCGGCCGGCGCCGTGTTCTGGTAAGGTCTGTTTTTCGGAAACTTCATGGGTGATAACGGTCGTCCCGCGCCCGCCGATTGCTGTTGGTGCCGAAGCCCAAGCGCCCAGGCTGCTCTGTGCACTGGTTACGCTGGGGGGCGCACCCGGGTATCGCGCCTCGCACACACCGCGCGCGAGCCTGTTGCCACGCACATTGATCTCACCTGACGTCCCACCGCCGCTAGTTGGGCTTCCCTGCATTCGCAACGCCATACGACAGGCCAGTTCGCGCGCCTCCCCTTCTACAGGATCGGCGTATACTCCGCCCTGGCTGCGATTGCCGATGGCATGAAGAGCCAGAATGCGTGATGGCTGAAGCGTCTCAATAAGGCGGCGAACGGCTGCCGTCTCAAGTTGCTCGGGCGCAACCCGACCTGCCGGCGCAGGAAATCCGGTCAGGCCCGGAAAGTTACGATTCAAATCAACACCGCGCCGGTTCGTGCGTGTCCGGTCGGCTACGCCGCCGGGATTCATAACGGGAATGACAATGGTATCGAAATCCCGACGCAAAGGGGTAGTGGGCGAACCCAATTGCGCCTGAAGGCGAGCCATGATTGCCTGTGGGCCTAGTTCATCGCCATGGACGCCGCCAACCACGAGCGCCCGCTCCGTTGGTGGTGAGGCCTGTGTTGTTGTCGGCGAGGGAGTGGGCACAGGAGTTGTGTGTCCAACGCCCCCCGGAAGCGATTCCCCAGCATCGCGAATTTCCGATGTTGGTACCGACGCACCAGCGTCCGGACTGGTGGGCGAGGCGGGTGTATCGGCACTAGTTGTACCCGGCGCGGCGGCAGGCGGTGCCGAAGGTTGCGTCCGTTTGTATATATACGCCTCCACAGAGGCGACAGACGAATCTGGCTCGGGCGGATCGTGCAACCGGCCGGCGGCTGTAGCCGAGCCGATTTCGCCATGAGTCTGGGTCAATGGTCCCCCTGTCCTCAGTTCCTGATCCAGCCGCGCCAGATCGAGTGTCGCTCGGGCGATGCGCTTCTGGGATGCAGTGTGTACTAATCCTCCATTCACGCCCGTCTGCTGCACAACGTGGGTCAGTTCGTGGGCCAGCAGTTCTTGCCCCCGAGGTGTGTTGGGTTGGTAGTGGCCCGCGCCAAAATAAATATCTTGCCCGTATGTAAAAGCCCGAGCGCTTATATCGCGTGACGCCAGCGACGCGGCAGAGTCGTCATGAACGCGCACATTGCTGAAGTCTCGGCCAAAACTAGCCTCCATGGATGCGCGTATCCCATTTGGTAAGGATTGGCCACCGCCATGCGTGGCTTTCAAATATGATTCCATAGTGGGCGTTACGCTGGGCGTTTGTGCGGTGCCATCTGTGGTCGCTACATCCTCAGATGCTGAATTTCGCTGCAACATTCGTCCGCAATTCGGACAGCGCCAAACGCCTAGCGGTTCTGCGGCTGTCGTCGCACCCGGTGGTTTTCTTTGCGCTTGGGGTTGCACCATCCGTTGGCATTCAGGGCAGAGTGGCCGATTGACGGTTTGGTCGTGCTCGATGCCGATGGGCATGCGCATGACTGAGCGCGTAGCCTGATCTGCTTCTCGCTCATGATCGTCGTCGAGTGCGCCGACAGAGAACCTACTCTTTGCCGCTGTACCCATCAACCTAGAGACGCGAGCATTGCCCATCGACTGGTGCAAGCCCTGCATCATGCGCGCGCGTTGCAGCGTACTGCCCCCCTGCACACTCTCCATCATTGACGCACCTCGCGCCGATCCGGCCATCTTCTTCGGCAGCAGGGATCGCTGCACGGTAGTGGGGGCCGATGCAGCTTTGGTCTGTGGTTTGGGCAGAGTCTTCGTTAAATGAGTCGATGGCATGCACTTCACCCATTTCGAATATGTTCAGGCCAACGGCCACTGAATTGCGCCTTTGTTCCACAGACTCCGCGTCAACCTACGGAGTCGGCGTCGTCCCCGGACTGGTGGGCGCAGGCTTGGCTTTAGGAATCTCTAAATCGAGGTGCATGTGCAGAACAAGAGGCCCATGCCAGTTCAGCTTCGGATTGTTGCTATCGCCCATAAAGCCGACGTTCCTCGAACCTGTCGTTTTGTTGACCTCGTCAGCAACACGGAAATCGTTGTAGAGCACCCGCCATCGTGCACCCAGCGCCCTCGCGGTTGCATCCAGCGCGAGCAGAAACTTAACAGCGAGCGGGACCGGCCAGAAGCCGCGTTGGTCAAGGCCAGCCTTGAGGAACAAATCTGCCGAGAACCCTTTGCCACTCCACGCGCCACCACCGTGGCCCTTGTAATTACCAACGGTAAACGCTGGTGTATCAGGGTCGGCGGCCAACTGCGTCAGGAACGACGCGAGTTCCGGCGCGACACCCGGCATCTTCTGGCTCGCCTGGAGAGCAGTTGGAATCTCAACCCGCTCGGCCTCGGGCACCTCGTAGGTAGGTTTAAAGTCCTTCAAGTATTTTGCCGATCTGCCGAGCGTGTCGAAGTCAACTTCCTCACGGCGTCCAACAGCCCATCCATGCTTAAGAGATTCCAAATTATTGAGTGCCCACTCTGTTTGCTCACACCGTATCGGAACCATCTCGGCTTCCACTGCAGCGGCAATTTCTTCAGCCGTCTTTGGCGGCGGTGGCGTCTCTCCCTTCGCGACCTTCGGTTTGGCGCTCTTCTCCTTGCTAATCCGCTTACGCGCCCTGTCAAGACGCGCCTGCATCGTGTTGCGCCAAGATGCTCCATAGCGTGCAAGACCGCCTTTGATGGTATTGTCATAATCGACGGCCAACGCGTTCTCAAACTCCGTAGCCAACTCTGTGGTTACCTTGGCGACATCCTGGCGTGAAACAGCATGTTCAGCCGCAGCAACTTTTTTCGCTGCCGCCTTCTTTGCTTCAGCAGTTGCTTTGGTTTTTGCTTTGGCAATAGCCCTTTTGTCATTTGGATCCAGCCCTTCGATAGCGGCTTTCACCGCCGCCTCCGTGTCTGCCTTGCTCTCTTCAGTCGCCTTTTTCTTAGCCGTCACAACGTCGGCGCGATAGCGCCTTTCTATTTCATCCTTTACAGTGCGCTCTGCCCGGCACTGGGCGAGTTCCTTCGCGAACCTAGCCAGCACGTTATCACCGCCGAAACGACCAGGACTTGGTGCGGGCAGCACAGCGGTTTCTTTGGCGGGCGGTGTCGCAGATGGTGCAGTGATGCAGCCAACAACGACGATTATGCGCGACGGCGCATCCGGACACACAGCCACCCCCGGTGGCGCAGCCATGTGACCACCGGGAGTAACCGTTGGCGCTTGCGCAGGAGCCGGTGGGGCAGTCATCTCTTGCGCCGGCGTGCCAGTCGATTCAGGAGCCGGCGTAGTCGGCGTCGGTACGGGTTGGGCGTCTGGCACACCTGCGTCGATTTCATTTTCAGGGGCACGCGCAACACGAAACTCGTCCGCACTCTGCTGCATCACATGCGTCAATCCGTGGGCGAGCGGTTTCTTCCCCTCCGAGTTGCCTGGTTGATACTGACCTGCTCCCAAGTGAATATCTTGCCCAACCGTGGACGCTAAGGGGGTCTGCATTACCCGGCCAGCGACGCGGTCCGCTTCTTGTTCGTACATATCGCCCGCTGTCCCAACCGTCAGTTTGGCTTGCAGGGGATCACCAAGCATACGGTTTATGCGTGCGTTGCCTACTGAGGACTGCATGGTACGCATCACACGCGCCTGCATGGTAGCGCTGCCCATTTGCGTACCATGCATGACTTCGTTGCCGCGTGCGGGCAAAGCTAGCATGCTGGGCGACGGCCTATTTGGGGTACGTTCACGCAAAGCATTGGCAGATCCTCGCGCACCCTGCACAGTTTGGCGGCGCGCCGGACTCGGCGGTCCAGCCGTCACTCGTTTCCTCGCCACCACCTTCGTTTCGCCCATTTGCTTCCTACGCCAGTCCTGGTTGTGTTACACCAAGCGCACTGTGAATGCGTCCGAACTGTCGGGATACAGATACTCTGTGGAAAAGGAGTACCGAATTTGCAATTGATATGGTCCAGGCGTGGCCCCGGTCGCTATCAACATGATTTCGCGGGCAACTCGGCTAAAGACATTCGGCTCGCGCGGATTCCACGGCTCTAGATCGCCAAACGACAGCGCTTCCCTTGGCACAAGGTTAATGGACTGCGAACCATCCGGCAGCGTTGCGATCGCGCCGCCGGTAGCACTCTTGACTTCCAGAATTTCAACGGTGACAGCCTTGAATCGAACGTTGCGGTAGGGGTTGAATGCCTCCACGCAGATGACTTCCACATCATCTGTATCAATCCGATCCTTCGGCCCGTCACCCCAGTGGAGGCTAAAGCAGGGAAATAGTTCTGGCTGTTCAACCGGGCCGCCGTCTGCCGTATCGTGTGCGCAAAGCATTCGCGCCAGGTCTTGACCGAATTGGCTCAAGTTGCGGGGCGGCGTCGTATAAGCCATGCCGCCAGTCTCTCGAGCGAGTTTGCGAAAGCTGAGTTCAGTTTGCGGTCTTGGAAAGTCTCGATGCTGCCAACTGCCTGCGTAGGTAAAGACGGCAACACCGTGCTTTCGCGCCAGTGATATGGCCTGACGCGCCGCAGCAACATCCGCCGCGTCAGCGGGGTCCCCCCCTTCCAGCGCCTCATCGCCCAGGTAAAGGATAAAACGGCGCGCCGAGGGCCTCCAGTTGAAATGGCGGGTGATGTCCATGATGGCACGCGCACCATCTTCCTGTGCGCCCTGCTGTCTGAGGGTGTTTCTCCTACGGCTGCGGAGATCATCGGGCGAGACGCCGTCGAGCTTGAGCAAGTACCCGCGCACAGTCTGCCGAAACTCGGTGTTGGGGTGCGTATCCTCAATACCCAGCCATTCGACACGCAGATCGCTGGCACAGCTTTGGCGTGCAGTTGTCACTGCCGCACCGAGGATCTTGTTCAACTGCTCGGCCTCATCAGCCATGGACGCACTGGTGTCGATTAGAATGACCAGATCAGCAAGCACGGAACCCGCGCCGCCACCGCCCATCGGTGGATGCCGGGATTTCCAGTGCGCTAGGCGATGCCTTTTTGCCATACACCGCTGCCACAGAGCAGGCTGTTCCATCTCCGATTCCTCTACTATCCCAGACACAACTTGTTCAAGGCGAGCCTCACAAACGATACGCAGCAGTCACATCAACTTGCAGAGAGTTGAAGCGGGAAACCGTCTCGCCCATACTCGCGCGGAAATTCAATGGAGTAGCAATAGTGGAACTGTAGAATATAATCGCAAGCCTTAGCGCCTTTACTCTCAAGCACGACCTCACGCGCTACCTCTGTCGGTTTGTGTGTGAGACTGGGCCGAAGATTGCCAAAAGACACCATAGCAGACGGAATGATGTCGACAGATGGGGTACCGTCTGGGAGATTCTGAACGGGTTTCGGTCTCCCATGCCTATCATCATCGGGCGCGTAATACATATCGATCTTAGTGATCGTGAGATCCCTGAACGTGACGTTGGAGTACGGATTCCTGGCAATGATACAGAGGATTTCCTGATCGTTTGTCTCAATTCGATCTTTCTTGGAATCACCGTAATGGATTTCGAAGTAGGGCCGAGCATCTGGTACGTCTACTTCTACACCGTGGCCTGGACAGTGGCGGACAGTGATGTGATTCGTCTTCGAACTGCAAATCCGGTTGAGCAGGTACTCGTTGGCGTCCTCAACACTGACATGTCGGTCCCAAGCTTCCGTGGCGACGCCTGCATCAACCATTTGGTCTTCCCCCTGTGGGGCCAATGGTTCGCTTGTTACAGTCATGTTTGTATCCTCCCAGGCTGCGTGAATGGACGTTCATGCACTAGAAAAACTCTGCTTCGAGCCACGAATAGAACTCCACGCCAAATTCACTCTTGGTAATCGGCTTGCCGATCTTCTGATATTCGCGTGCGATGGCGTGAACGAGATGTCTCGTATCAACAACGGGCCTGCGGTCGCCAGCCTCGGCCACGGCGCGGAAGGTGGCGTCGACCACTGCATTTTTCAGGCTGCCGCCCGACAGGCCAAAGCGCTCCGTCAAGTCCCGCAGTTCAGAACTCGTAGGGGGTTGCACACTGGATGGGAACAAGCCACAGCAGATTTGGTAACGGGCGGCAGCATCGGGAAAAGGGAAGTCCACCACTATCTGTATCCGGCGCAGAAATGCATCATCAATGTTCTGCTGTAGGTTTGTGGCGAGAATGACCGTGCCGACGAACTCCTCAATCCGCTGCAATAGATAGTTCACTTCCATGTTGGCCCATCGATCGCGCGATTCTTTGACTTCTCCACGCTTGCCAAAGAGCGCATCAGCCTCATCGAAGAAAATAACCGCGTTGGCGTTTTCGGCTTCGGCAAACACTTGGCTCAAGTTCTTCTCGGTTTCACCCACATACTTGCTGACCACTGCCGCCAGGTCGACTTTGTAGAGATCCACGCCTTGTTCACATGCCAGCAACTCAGCAGCCATGGTCTTGCCAGTGCCGGATGAGCCGGTGAATAAAGCGATGATGCCTTTGCCAAGGCCCATGCGCCGCTCAAGCCCCAAACCGCTGAAAACATGGCTACGGTAACGGATGCGCATCCGCAACTCTTCAAGCTGACGCTTATTGGCCGCAGGCAAGATTAGATCGTCGAATCCCACATCTGAGCGGGGCGTGATGTGGCGCGCCATAGACATCAGGCGTTTGCCGGACTGCCGTCGGCAGCCAGTGTATAGATCCTCACTGGTTACCTGCGGCTCATAGGGTGTGCGTTGAATCGCTAGACTCCACGCAGCGGCGACAGCATCTTTCATCTGCCCGTGTGTAAAGTGAAATGCGTTGGCAAGCGCGTCCACCAGCGCCGCGCGATCAGGCGCAGGCTTTGCGAAGCAGTCTGGCGATGGTAGGCAGTGATCCCAGAGACACCGCCGCATCCCATAGCCCGGCACCGTGAACGTAACACGAGTAAATGAAGCACTGTGGAATTTGCCGATCGGGTCCCAGGCGGATTCGCGCGCCAAAAAGCTGAGCAGCGGCATGCTCTCGGCGGCAGTCAGCAGCTTCTCCCAGCGGTCAACGCGCTCTTCCGGCTCCATAAGCACATCACATTTGGCCCAGTAGATGGCCGCGCCCAGCAACCGTGCCTCCCGATAGCAGAGCGTCACAATCTGCTCCCATGCAAGCGGTGAGCGTACGGCCTTTGTACAGTCGACCATAAGCAGCGGCGTACCTGTCTCGCAACAGATCGTCTCGGCAGCAGCCAACCGGTCCGAGCCGTATGGGCCATTAAAGAGGATGGTAAAACCGAAACCGCTTGCCCTCGTTTGATGCCAGCGAGCAGCCAATGCCTGCAGCCGCTCAAGCAGTTGTTCGTCCACGCGCAGGTCTTGCCATGTAGTAAGCAACGACGGCTGCCATACCAGATCGGTCAGCCGTGGGTCGGGGCTATCATCGTCGAGCAGATAGCTTACAATGCGCGCCTCAACGTGTAACGACCGAGCAGGCAGCGGGACATCGCCATCTTGCTCCATCACCACGAGATGGTTGGCGAGCAAGGGTGCGCCCGGCCCAAAAACGGCGCGACCGGCACCCATCTGATCCAACAACGGATAAAGAATTTGAAGGACCAGTTCCACAGTAGGCTTAATACGCATCACATCGTCTTGCAGATAGCCAAACAGTCGTCGATAGCGCGCGTCTAGCTCTGGAAACAGACAAACCAACAGGATATCCAGTTCTAGCTGAGACAGGCCAAACGTGTCCTGCAGACGCTGCAGGCGCAGAGGTGTTGACAGGGGGGTTGCTGCCGTGCGCTGTGTGATGGTCTCGGCATGGTTCTCTGCGGCTTGCCAATAGGGTTCTGCGCGGTCAGCTATATCGGTGTGCAGCCACATGGGCGTCCACGCGGGGGAATCCAAGTAAGCTGCGATTTCCTCATCGCTCACGTGGATCATCCCCCACAAATCTCTAGGCTTGCTGGCAGCTAAGCTCAGCCGCCAACACACCGTTTGGGCGCGAATCAGTAGATCGATGCGTCGTAACGCGTCAATCAAATGACTCTGGCTGGATTCATACGCCCCCATGCTGGGGCTTGGTGAAACGTCCCCAGATGAATCGAACGCATGGGGATGCGTTGCTCCGTGGCGGCCATCGCCATCCATCACGACATCAGAGGATGGGATATAGCCATTCTGCATTGCCTGTTGCATCTACGAATCTCTGATCTTGAACTCAACACTTCGCATACCGAGGTACGCCCCCCCTTGCATCGTTGCAAGATAGCCGGCCATCTCCAGCACAATGTCCAGGGGTCGGCTTTCCATTTCCACACGGATGATCTGGTCGGTCATGGAGATCCGCCCCGCGCGGCGGATAAAGTTGTCCAGCAAATACGGCACGCTTGAGGCGGCAAACCGGTTCAGCCAGCGTGCCCATACCCTCAACAGGGCGACAGACAACAAGGCTATCGACAGGTCGGTTTGTGGCAAACCCAGTTGGCCCGAATCCAATGCGACCATTGCGCTCGCCAATGCAGACTGGCTTTGCTGATGCGCCTGAACGAACGCTGCTTCAGCTTCGTCGTTAGCTGGCTCTTGCCCCTCCACCGCCACCACAAGATCTGGCAGATTCCTCAAGTGCTGCGCTAACTGCGGTCTTGCCACCACAATCGGCTGATGTCCTGTTTTTTCGTGCCATACCGCGAGCCAGGTCGAGAGAATGCGCTCAATCGAAGCGTTGGCTTCAAGCACCTGACCAAGCGGCCATAGCGCAGTGGATTCGTCTCCTCCAATCAAGGCCGGCTGTTCATTAGGAAGACGGATTTCGTGCAGGTGCAGCACGTCCGCACGCAGTAGACGTTGGCCTGCCAAAATCTGTAACAGATTCGCCTGGAATTCAGCCTGATCCGCCTGGGTGACAGGTGACCAAGCTCGACGCAGGTCGCTATAGGATAGAGGTGGAGCCGCCGCGGCCAGCAGCGCCAGCCCCGGATCGATTCGGCCGCCGGTTACGCTGGCGCTGCCTGCCAGCCGCATTCCCAAGGTCACCAGCAGTGCGACGATGGTAGGGAGTGAGTGCCCCGATGGATAGCGTAGACGCTCTGCCAGCCCTGCCAGACGCGCATCTTGTACGGCACGCAGAAGCAGAAATACGCCTGCACAGTCCGTGTCTATTCCCGACCGAACATCCAGCAAGGTCGCGCTTGGCGCAGTCAATGAGTCGCGAACCAAAGCGACGGCCTGTTCATCGAGCGCCGCCACGGACACCAATAGTTGTTCGATCCGTTCCCAACTCTCAGCGGGTAATGGCTGCAGATTCAAGGAGTAGGAAGTCACTGGATCCTCACTCCGCACCTGTCGCTGAAGCTGCGCAGAACCCGATTCGATCTTCTCAAGGACTCGGGTCAACAAATTAGAAATACGGGAGCGTTTCGCTTCGGGGGCGATTGCCCTCACCGCTTCTAGTTGAGACGCCCTATGGGGGCCGCTGAACAGCGCTCTTACCAAACTCAGAATGGGTTCGTCCGCTGCCACAAGCATCTGAATGACATCGACCAAGTCATCTAGCAGGTCATCTAGATAGCCTGCTTGATAGTCTGTTTGTCGTTGGGGTGTCGCTGCACCCTGCGGCTCTGAGGAACCACCTTCACGCTGTATCGGCGGTTGATCAAGACCGGTTCGCTGCATGGACGCCGCTTGCGCCGCCAACAGTTGTCTGACTTCTTCAAGCGAGAGGCGGTTTGTACGAAGTTGCGTAATTAGATCGGGACTTGACCAGGCTGCAGCATGGCTGACCAGCGGGAGGCCGTCTACCGATCGGGGACGGTCGCGTCCATCGGAACGATCCCTGTGGCCGCCAGACAAAGACGCCTGATTGATGAGTGCCTCGACCACACGCAGGCCGCTGTCGCCATACGCCATGAGTCGTTGCAGTGAACTGGCTGCGCCTTGTCGGCGAGCGGCAGGTAATGTACGCAATACACCGCTCGTGTCGCGCAGTTGCAGTCGTCGGAAGGCCTCCCTTAGTTCGAGGTTGGCGGTTAACCATCTCACAACGTCAAGCATCTGACGGATGACACGCGTCGCCAAAGGGTCGTCCGTCCATTCCGGTGCGTGGTCAATTAACAACGTATAGATACGCAACGCATTGGCTGGGGACAGAGGCTGTCTGAGATCCAGGGTGGTCGGGTTTGCCGCCAACGCTGCCGCCAATGCGTCCAGCAGTCGCTTCTGCCGCGGCGTGGCATCACTGGCCGGACGCGCGGGAAAGTCCGTCTGCTCCATGCTGCGGACAGATGAAGCCTTTGCCTCATCACGTGCTGTTTGAGAAGCGTCAGACTGAACACTTCCACACACCTCCAGCAGAGCATTGCGCAGTTGGTCGCGATCCAGCCAATCGTAGGAACGCAGCACCGCATCGACTTCGTCCAGGCTAGGCGCACCGCTCGCGCTGCGCGCTCCGCTTGTTCGTTTTAGATACCCTTCACCTGCCAACCAGAACAGAATAGCCACCACGACCGCGGTCATCTCGTCGCGGTCGCGCCAATCGACCGTCGTGGTGGTGGCAGCAACGAAGCCTTGCCAAACAGCGTCTGCATCCGGTCGGGCGCGCTGCCACATCTTCAGTTCGTCAAGCAGGTGGATTGCTGCCATGACCAACGGCTGAACTGCAGCCGGGTCAAGCCCCTCCACACCGCTCAGCCCCTCTTCCCACATCGTCTGCAACGTGTCTGCATCGACGAACAAGAGAAATCGCTCAAGCATTCCAGCCTGGTACAGGTGACGCAGGATGGACGAAAGGTGCTTGCGATTTTCCAGCACCACGGCAGCTATGGCGCTGCCGTTGCCAGACGTGTGTTCAGTGCTGCGCGACACAGCGCCGGTGGGAAATCCCTGGAAGTACCAGGGAAGCGGATCGCGCGCATGAAGGAGTTCTGTTATGTAGCCGACCACGTATGCGCCCTGATCGGCAAAGGTGATGACTTGCGCGTCGTCTGTGGCGGCACGGGCCACGTGTCGGATAATTGCGCCGACTAACTGCGCGGCCCATCGCTGCACAATGCGGTCATCAGGCAGGTCATGGTTGACAACCAACGCAAGCGGAACATGAACATGGCGTACGATATAGACCGTTTGGCCGTCATCCAATGCCTGCTCAAGTTTGTCGGACAACGCATCTGCCAATGAACGCTGCGCCAGGCGATCGAGGCGTGTGGCTGTTGCTGCGGCCATGGCGGCATCACCGACGTATCGATAGTTATGGTAAAGCTGCCCTATACTGCCGTCCATGCGCGTCCGCCTCGCCGTCGGTTGTAACAGGCCTACGACTGTAGTGCATTGACCAGCGCCGTCCGCAACGGCTCGAACTCATCCAACATGAGTTGGTCCACAAAGCGGTTGAGGCGCTGCGGATTCGTATAAAGATCGGTACTAAGACCAGTCAAGAAGGTTTGAAGCGGGAGATCCGACTCGCCATCCAGTATCTGCTCCATTACAGTCTGTGCGCCGCCGGGGGCTTGAAGAAGTGCATCGGCTACCGCAGACGGCTGGTTCTCGACCAGGATGGGCACAATTGCCGTTTGAAGGCTGGCATTTTGGTCTTCTGCCAGTTGCGTCAGAAAGCGTGCCCGTTCGTCCGCACCGTCATCGCCCGACATCGCATCAAAGAGTGACTGGATATGCGCCCCATCGCCCAGCAGGAACTCCAGAAGTTGGGTCAATAGTGCGATGAAGATAGCGCGCTGCAGGCTGCTGTTTTGCGGCTCTGCCAATTGCTCCAGAAAGCGTGTCCGTTCGGACGTATTGTCCGGCATCGCCTCAAAGAGTAGCTGGATGTGCGCCCCATCGCCTAGCAGGAACTCCAGGAATGGGGCCAATAATGCGATAAAGGTAGCATGCTGCAGACTGCTGTTTTGCGGATCTACCAGTTGGCCGAGATAATAGGCTCTTTCGTTTGAGCCATCTGGCATCTCATCAAATAGAACCTGAACATGTTCCCCATCACTCAGCGACACCTTGACAAACCTAGGTTGCAGACCATCGATGATGGCAAGTTGCAGATCGTCGTTCTCGTCTACTGCCAGTTGGGTGAGGAAGGCTTCTCTCTCTTTCGATCCTTCTGGAAGCGCATCAAACACCTGCTGGACACTTTTCGCGTCTCGTAGCAGCACCGCTACATCGGCGCGACGCCGCTGTGCATAGAACTGCCCTAGGATTGTGCCCGTGCCTGATATTCCGCTGAGTGTGTTGGACAGAGCAATGGCTCTGGCTTCACCAGTCACCTTCGGTTCGGGGCGCACCTGTTTCTCAATCAACTGTCCTTCGACGACTAAGTTGCCATGCACAGTGACCGTATGATCATCACGTACTGTCAGACACGGCACGAATCTAGGGTTGTTTGGATCTTCAGCAGACCATACACCTATGACCACCTGGTTATGACCTTGCCCACCACGCGCCATCTCGATGCGTAGCTGATCGAGCACGTGCACACGATCAGGCGGCTGGCCGTTGGCGCTGCTGCCATTTTCCCGCTTGGTTTCCTTTAGCTGGCTTATGGTGAGCGCGCGGTACAGCCGCCAGGGCTGGGCAGTAAACGGGTTGGTTTCGTTGAAAAATATCGTTCCTGGTTGGGCTGTGCCGCCCTTCACGACAAGGTTGCCGTGCAGCGAGGTCTGACCGTAAACCTCGATCTCGCCGCCCTCCTCAACGGCTAGACTTGGCGTCACCGCGTCTTCTGGCGAACGGCTGCCCGGCGCTACATACACGGCAAAGCGCCGCCCTTCGGCTGCGGGGTCTGTACCAAGTTGAACCAGGGCGCGACCAGAGGGCGCTCGTATCGCCTCGCCAACAAGGCCCGCATAGGGTCGCCCGCGCAAGTCGACTTTATACGGATTCTCTGCGTCGGCCAGGTCGCGGCGAATCTGTCCCAGATAGACAGGCCATTCTAGGGTGGGTTCGTCAGGCGGCATGCGGTTGGGGCTGAAGTCCAGGTCGCCTGCCGCAACACCCTCCGGCTTACGCCGATCTGAATCGAAGGCAGCCGGGGTCAGCGTCACAATCGCCAGTTCCTGCCATCGATAATGCGGTGTTTCTCCATGCCGGCCAGAAGCGCCGTAGCCGCTCGGCGCAGGCGAGACAGCTTTGCGTTCGTACCGCAGCCACACGTCCAACGTGGAGCGATCTCTCAGCGCAAACTCATTGACGAGAATGTCATAATTCTTCGCTAGGATCAGTTCACGACCATATCCGTCTATCGCCATACCGGGGTGCACGATAAAAACAGAAGCGGCCGTGTCATATTCGAGTTGCAAGCCATATACGATGCCCCATGAATGATGGGCAATATTGTGGCGGCGGCGCATGGCAACGTGATACGCTTGTTCGTCGGTAAAATCCTGCGTGCGCAAGTACTGACGCTCGAAGTATTGAACGCGGCGGATACTGCTGCCATTCATAGGTACACTGTTCCTTGTGTGAATTGTGCAACGTCACGCTGCACTCATCTGGCGAATGACTCACCGGCGACAGACCGCATCTGGGACATGGCGAGATTGCCCGGCTATGAGGGTGGCGACAGGGTGATACCCACAGAGGCAACTGCCTCCGTAAAGACGGTTGGGCCAAAACTCCAGGCGGTGAGTTTGACCACCATCTCTACCGCCCCGCTAATCGGGGGATCAGACGATGGGCGGACAACTCTGTAATTCTCAGGCACTTTTGCACTAGCTGTTTGGCCGGGCGTCAGGTTCAAGACTACTGGCGCAGCGTTGTCCATGAGGGGCGAAGCGCCCGTCGTATAGTTGATGGACGGCACGATCAGTTCCTCAAAAATTCGAATATTCGGGATCGGCACGTCGGAGATGTTCTCGACAGTGAAGCCGTAGGACAGATCTTGAAGTTTTTCCACCCCCGCAGGGAGGTCATTCAGCGCAATCACCAGTTCGGCTGAATAGAACGCCTCGGATTGGACTGCGGCCGCGCCATGTGCCTGCGTAAAACTGTCGATCATGAGTGCCCCAAAGCGCGGATCATGCAGGTCTACGCCTATCGGGCTTTCGACAAGTTGGCCGTCCTCTATCTCCAGGTTGCCGTGCATCGTAACCGTGCCATCAGCCTGGACTGTCAGACAGGGTAGAAAATGCTCAATGTCCTGGTCGCTGCCGTCTTGTTCACTCACTCCGATTGCGAACTGGTGGCGTTGGGGGTCGCCCTCTTTGCCGGGGTTGCCAATCTCCATACGCAGTTGCTGCACATCGAACTCATTCGCTTGCCCCGCGTTTTGTGTGACTGCCACGCGATAGATCTGCCAGGGAGCAGCCGATGTCAGGTCAGCATCCAGTTGTTCAAATACAACGCCCGCATCTAGCCTTGCGAACGTATGCGGATACGCGTCTTCCAATAGCATCCGCCCCAGCGTGCGTTTGAGCGCTAGCGCGTCCACACCGCCCCTATACGACGCAATCGCTTCCGTGATTGGGTTAGGCAGGTTGGCAGCCTCAGACCGCTTGCTGTCGTATAGATACGCGAACTGAATCATATTGTTCCAGTCGCGGACAAGCAGCCTGATTATGTCATCAGACCGAGTTCCAGGCGTATGTTTGTGGATAGCCTGTTTGGTTTCGCCGGTGAGCATGCTGTAAAGATAGTGCTCCGGACTACCGTCATCCGCACCACTGGCAACTTTCAGTGCATCGACCAATCCATCAATCTCAAGAATCTGAGCCTCTGTTACGAGAAGGGATCGAAGCCCTTCCACCGTTGAGAGGGGCTTGATGTAATTCGAATACGTGTAATCAAGGAGGAGACGATTCAGGTATTGAACCTGAAAGGTATCCTGCTGCCACGCATTGATTAACTGCTTGGTCTGATCACGCAGCCTCACGCGGTGAAATCGTTCCGCTTCATCGAGCGGGAACGACCACAAGAAGTCATTCAGCGTGTCGATCAAGCTGTTTACAAGAAACATTGAAAGCGGTTGTGTCTCATCATAGCCATCGACCAACTCGCGCGCCTTGACAGGCAACAGCCCGTAGATGTACTCAGAGAGCGGGTCGGACTGGTGATACTTCAACCGCTCAATCAGCGCGCCTGCGTTCAACAGGTCGCCCGCGTGCAAAGCGGCGGAGCCGATTACAAGGTCGCCGACAATCAGAAGCGGTCCCGTGAAGGTTGAATGACCGTTTCGATCAATCTGCCACGGCTCAAGCCACTCCCCGTTACGCGTTTGCACCCGCACCACAAAACAGTTGGGATCATCGGCGGCCTCACTGCCCACCTGCATGTGTGCGAAGCCCGAAGGGGCCGTAACGGCTTCGCCCACCAATGTTGCATAGGGTCGCGCTTCGCTGTCGCACGCTTCACCCTTGATGCACCCGAGGTAGACGGGCCATAAGACCTCCGGATCGTCGGGTGGCGACCTGTGCGGGCCGAACACATGGCCGTCGGCGCGGACCGCAGGGGGAAAGCGCGGGTCAAGGTGTTCATCCGGGTTTTCGCCCGGATTTTCATCCGTGGCGAGAAACATCAACTTCGTCGCCTCGCGCCAGCGGGAACAAGTTGGATCATGCTCGTCTACGAGGTCATAAAGCAGCCATACCGTCAGTTCCGTTGCATCCAACTCTTCAAAAATATCCGATGGGAGCGGTGCAGCCTGCGTTACGATCAGTTCACGTCCATAGCCATCAACTGCCATGCCAGGGCTGAGAACAATGTCCCCATGCAGTTCGACCAATTCAAGCCCAAATACGATCCCCCAATTGTGCTGCGCGATATTGTGACGCCGCCGCAAGTCGATACGATAGGCTTGCTCGGCATTTAGGTCTGCCGCACGCAGAATCTGACCCTCGCGGAAGTACACTCTTGAAGCCATCATCCTGTGAGATGCCCCCGAGCCTGCGCTTTCCAATCTTCCACGACAGACTCACCGACACCAGCTATCTCCTGCAACGCATCCGAAGGCCAATCAACCAACTGGGCAAACGTGAAGATTCCGCTTTCGGCAAGCATCTGAGCGCGTTTCTGCCCAATGCCATGAATGAGCGTCAAGTCGTCGCCAGCCTCCGGGCCAGACACCGACTCCAGTTTTTCCCCGGTGGCAGCGAGCGTTTCAGTTGTCGGCGCTACTTCCTCCTCCACAACCTCCTGAACTTCTTCAACTGGTTCTATTGCCGTTTGTTGCAGGGTTTCAACCTCGTATTCAGGTACGGCTGCGTCGTGCTGCGCCGTCTGTACGGGGCTTTCCGCATCGGCTTCAGCGGGCGGCGGCGAAGACGGCGTTTCATCAACCGCCGTCACATCTTCGACCTGATTCGCATACGCCTGGCGCGGCTCCGGTTCATGTTCCTGTCGTGTAGGCCGGGTTGGCTCGGCGGTGTATTCCTGCTGTTGTCTATCGGCTGCCGGTGCGCTGCTAGACGCTTCCCCCTGTTGCACATCGTGTTCAGCAGCGTAAGCAGAAGTATCGTCTTGGGCCGCAGTCCGTTCGCCGCCCGTCTCCTCACGCTCATAACCACCGTCACCTGCCGGTGCCCGTCTCACGTACTGGCGACGCTGCGCACTTGCGCCAAACCCGATAATACGCTGACCAAGCGCCAGCTTATCGGCGATCTCCGGCGACGACTGCCTGAGCAGTTGGTCAGTATCGATCATCTGCACAGCCAACGGCTCATATCGCGATGCCGCAGGGTCCCCAAACAGGTTGGCCTGCAAGTAGTTTCTGAGTTGGCGAACTTGTTGTGGAAATTCGTCCGTTCTATCTTCAAAATCAAAGTGAAACCCCATGCCGGCAAGTTGCAGCGCGGTTTCTTGTGGTCGCTGCCAGATGAACTGTGCCAGGTTTACTTCCCCCGGCGCGGCGACCCAGCGGTCAATGTGCAACGGACGGCGAAATGGCGGATAGGGGTCAAGGGCGCAGATCCGTATACCACTCACCCTATCGTGCTCCACCCAAACACGCGCCAACGGAACACCCGGTTTCTGTGCGCCGTCAAGACAACTTCTTGCCGCTGATAGGAATGCGTTGCGCCGGTCTTGTATGAGCCAGAACAGAATCTGCACAATCCTGCGCCCTTCATCGTCCTGGTCGATTGGGGAATGACCATCGAGCAAGTCTTGATAACTTCTAATCAGATCATAGACGAAGGTGAACTGGCGCACAGGATGCCGCTCAAGCCATCGAATAAACCATTCCCCTTTCGCCTTAACGCGCTCGCGCTCATGTTCGCTCTCCGTTTTGATCCGGTCGATCTCGCGGAAGTAACCGCCTGCGAGGAAACTTTCATATTCATCCAGCACGCGAAGGCACTTGTCATACTCACCAATCCAGTCCTTGACGTCAGTGGTGTCTTGTTCGGGCGTTGAGACAATTTGGCAGTGGATGTTAGCCACTTCGTAGCGGCGACTATACTCATAGTTATCAACTTCACTGCATGTGCTGCGCCCTAGGGCGTGTATGCAAAGTCAAAGCCACAGGAGTGTGGCGGCGATGAGCCA
>CAZZNG010000078.1:0-21035 GCA_964655505.1 uncultured Litorilinea sp.
CAACCGTTCCGAGATGCTCGCGCCGCGGTATATCCGCAAAATAATCTCCGCCAACATCGGCGCAATGGAGAGCACTTCGATCTTGGCGTGCCGTTTCTCCGGCGGCACGGGGATCGTATTGGTTACAACCAACTTGGCAATGCGATCATCCTCGTCCAGCCGCTCCAACGCAGTGGGCAGCAGCACCGGATGGGTCACGGCAAAGTAAGCCTTGCCCACCGCGCCGTTGTCATAGAGCGCGTCCACCTGTTTGAGCACGCTGCCCCCGGCCATCAGGTCGTCGATAATGATCGGCTGGCGGCCTTCGATGTCGCCGACAACGTGGGTTGTCTCGGCCGCGCTAAAGCTGGTGCGCCGCTTGTGCATGACCACCAGCGGCAAATTGAGCAGTTCGGCATACTTGCCCGCCATGCTGGCGCGGCCCACGTCGGGGCTGACCACCGCGGCATTGGCAAATTCCGGCTGGCGGAAATACTCGGCCAGCAGCGGCAGCGCGCTCAGCGGGTCCACCGGGATGTTAAAGAAGCCCTGAATAGCGCGGCTGTGAATATCCACAAAGATCACCCGCCGCGCGCCCATCTGCTCCAACATGGTCGCCACCACGCGCGCGCTAATCGCCTCGCGGCCTTGGGCCATGCGCTCTTGACGGGCATAGGGGAAATAGGGAATGACGACACTGATGCTGTGTGCGCTGGCGCGGCGCAGCGCGTCGATATAGAGCAGCAGTTCCATCAAATTGTCATTCACCGGCGCGCTACAAGGCTGCACGATGAAAATGTCTTGATCGCGCACGACCTCGTCGATCATGACGTGGATCTCGCTGTCGGGCAAATGGCGCGTGGTGGCTCGGCCAAGCTCGGCATTGAGCAACGTTGCGATCTCATGAGCCAGTTCGGGGTGGGCCGATCCCGAAAATATACGCAGGGGATGATATGATTCGACCATGATCTGTCCTTCTGGGGCTGATCCTGCTTGCGGCTGCCATGAACGATGCACGCGCCATCGATCCCTGTCGATTGAATAGGCAGTTTGCTAGTAGGCAGCTTGACGGGGCCAATCGTCAGCCCGTCGCTATCGTATCACAGGATGTAGTCCCAATAAAGAATGGGAGTCCGAACCATGCAGAAACTACTGATCGCCACCCACAACCCCGGCAAGGTGCGCGAATACCGCGCCCTGCTCGCCGACCTACCGCTCCAGGTGGTTTCGCTCGCCGACGAGGGAATTACCCATGATGTGGAGGAGACGGGCAGCACCTTTGCCGAGAACGCCATCCTCAAGGCGCGCGAATATGTGTCCTTGACGGGATTGTGGACTTGGGCGGACGATAGCGGGCTGGAGGTCGATCTGTTGGGCGGCCAGCCGGGCGTCTATTCGGCGCGTTACGGCGGCCCAGGGTTGGATGACGCCCAGCGCATCGAGCGGCTGCTCACGGCATTGGGCGAAAGCGATGAGCCGCCGGCACGCTGGACCGCGCGCTTTCGCTGCGTGGTGGCGCTGGCGCTGCCCAACGGGCGCGTCCTCACCGCGGAAGACAGCGTCGAAGGACTTATCATCACCCAGGCGCGCGGCGAACATGGCTTTGGCTACGACCCTGTCTTTTACATGCCTAAGTTCAAAGCAACCATGGCTGAGTTGGACCCAGAGGTCAAAAATCGTGTCAGCCACCGGGCAAAAGCCTCGCAAACGGCCAAGACCTTGCTCCACCAACTGTTGGCGGAAAACGGCGAGCCGCCCGCCAATGGGAATGGCCGGTAAATTGCCCATCGGCCCAATTGCCATTACAATTGGCTTTGCATCATGTGGTTTTGTATCATGCATGCGACAGGCGGGTGAATTGCTCCAGCTTCCCAATCTCTGCCATTCATCCCTCCGCATGAAGTCCAGTTCTCTCTGATAGGTCGCGCTGCTCGCTCGCCCTATCCTTTCCCGGCTTGCCTGCTCACGATTCTATGCAAAAGCTCATCAACCAACCGGCGGATGCCGTGGTGGAAAGTCTGCAAGGGTTTGAACTGGCCTACCCGCACCTCTTGCGTGTGCAGTACAACCCCACAGTCGTCGTGCGTAAAGATGCGCCAGTGCACGGCAAAGTTGCCGTCATCAGCGGCAGCGGCAGCGGGCATGAGCCGCTCAACATCGGCTATGTTGGCCGCGGCATGTTGGATGCTGCCTGCCCCGGCGCGGTCTTTACCAGCCCGACCCCTGATCAGTACTTAGCCGCGGTGCGCGCCACAGAGCGCGGTGCGGGCGCGCTGTTCATTATCAAGAATTACATGGGCGGCGTGCTCAACACCGAGATGGCAATGGAACTTGCCCAAGAGCAAGGGGTCAAGGTGCGTTCGGTCTTGGTCCACGACGATGTTGCCGTGGACGACGAAGCCAACCGCCGCGGCATGGGCGCGGCCGTCCTCGTCGAGAAGATCGCGGGGGCTGCGGCTGAAAGCGGGGCGGATCTGGTGTCGGTCATGAACGTGGCCCAGCGTGTGAGCGAACAGGCCCGCAGCATGGGCGTGGCGCTCAGCAGTTGCACGTCGCCCATGGTCGGCCATCCTACTTTCCGTCTGCCGCCGCACTACATGGAGCTTGGCGTCGGAATTCATGGGGAGCAGGGCCGCCAGCGTCTGCCGTTGGCCCCCGCAAATGAAGTGACCGAAGTACTGTTCGAGGCCATTCGCGACGATTTGGCGCTGCGTTCCGGCGACCAAGTTTTGGCAATGGTGAGCGGGCTGGGCGCGACGACACAACAAGAATTGTATATCGTCTTTCGGTGGCTTCACCAACTGCTAACCAAGGCGGGGATGACCGTCATGCGCCAGTTGGTGGGCAACTATGTTACGAGCCTCGACATGGCCGGCTGCATGATTACGCTGCTGCGGCTGGATGAGGAGTTGATCCGGTTGTGGGATGAGCCGGTCCAAACACCGGCACTGTGTTGGTGAATCATCTTGCAGGTCAATGGCAATGCAGATGAAGGGCAGTGCGGGTGGGTGACTGTGCCTAGTGGATCGTCGTGCTGGTAATCGTTGAAGGTTCTGATCACCGGGGCGGATTGAACCTGACAAGACACACCCCGGCGAGGGAGAGAGTATGGATCAAGCAATTGATCTCGCGCAGTTTCGACAGTGGATACTGGCTTACGCCGATTTGATCCAGGAGCAAGAAGCGTATTTGACAGAATTGGATGCAGCGATCGGCGACGCCGACCACGGGGCGAACATGCGGCGCGGTTTGGATAGGGTGCGTGAGCGTCTCAGCGATCCCTCTCTGGCAATGGAAGATGTGGGCGCGCTGTTGCGCATGGTGGCGATGACGTTGATTTCGACAGTGGGCGGCGCGGCCGGGCCGCTCTATGGCGCGTTCTTTCTGCGCGCGGCGCAAGCCGTGGACACAGACCGGCCCATTGATACGCACCAATTGGCGGCCATGTTTCGCAGCGGCCTTGCCGGTGTGCAACAGCGCGGCAAGGCGCAGCTCAACGACAAGACCATGGTCGACGCGATGCAGCCCGCGGTCGAGGCGTTGGAAGCCGCGGCAGAAGCCGGCGCGACAGTTGAGGCGGCCCTGGACGCGGCCGCACACGCCGCCAAAAAGGGGATGGAGCATACCATTGGCCTGCAAGCCCACCGCGGCCGCGCCAGCTATCTAGGCCCCCGCTCCGTCGACCATCAAGACCCAGGCGCGACCAGCGTCTATCTACTGTTCCAAGCCGCGGCCTCGCTGGGCGATCCATTAAGCGAGCAAGACGCGGACTCAGACCAACCACCGGCACACGACGATGCCGTGATCGTCCACGGTCCCAATCGCCGTGAACACCCCGGCAGATAGGGCGCAGGCCGGCAATCCACCCGCGACAAGGACGCGCGGCAAAAAAGAGCGAGATTGACAGCAGATGGCAAAATACATCGGCGCGGTCGATTCGGGCACAACCAGCACACGCTTCATGCTCTTCAATGCGCAAGGGGAGATCGTTGGCTATGACCAACGTGAGCACAAACAGATCTTTCCGCAAAGCGGCTGGGTCGAGCACGATCCGGTAGAGATTTGGGAGCGCACGCGCCAGGTCATCGGCGCGACCCTGGCCGACCGGCAGATCAACGCCAGCGACATCGAGGCGATTGGCATCGCCAACCAGCGTGAGACCGCGGTTGTGTGGGAACGCGCCACGGGCAAGCCAATCTACAACGCCATCGTTTGGCAGGATACGCGCACCGATCGTATTATTCGCGAGTTGGAACGCGCCGGCCACGCCGAGCGGATCTATCGCAAAACAGGTCTGCCGCTGGCAACTTATTTTGCCGGCCCCAAGGTGCGCTGGATTTTGGACAACGTACCCACTGCACGCGCCCGCGCCGAAGCGGGCGACTTGCTCTTTGGGACAATAGACAGTTGGCTGACCTGGCATTTGACCGGCGGCTGCCACATCACCGACGTAACCAACGCCAGCCGCACCATGCTGATGGATCTGGAGACGCTGGATTGGGACGATGAACTGCTAGACTTGATCGGTGTACCGCGCGCCATGCTGCCCGAAATCCGACCGAGCAGCGACCCCAACAGCTACGGCATGACCACCAGTCAAGGGCCTTTTCGCGGCGAGATCCCCGTCTGCGGCGCGCTGGGCGACCAACAAGCCGCCACAGTGGGCCAGACTTGTTTCAACGTTGGCGAGGCCAAAAACACCTATGGCACGGGCTGTTTTATGCTGCTCAACACCGGCGAGGAGATCGTCCACAGCAGCAACGGCTTGCTCACCACGCTCTGCTATCAGTTTGGCGAGCAGCCCCCCGTCTATGCCCTAGAAGGCTCCATTGCCATGGCCGGTGCGACGGTGCAGTGGCTGCGCGACAACCTCCAGTTGATTCGCGACGCAGCCGAAACCGAAGAACTGGCGCGCAGTGTGGAGGACGCGGGCGGCTGCTATCTCGTCCCGGCCTTCAGCGGCCTCTTTGCGCCCTATTGGCGCAGCGATGCGCGCGGGGTGATCGTCGGGCTGACGCGTTATGTGAACCGAGCGCATATTGTGCGCGCCGCGCTCGAATCGATCTGCTATCAGACGCGCGAAGTGCTGGAAGCTATGAACGCGGACAGCGGTGTGCCGCTGCGCTCGCTCAAGGTTGACGGCGGCGCTACGGTCAACAACTTTTTGATGCAGCTTCAAGCCGACATCTTGGGGGCCGAGGTGATCCGCCCCAGAGTGGCCGAGACAACGAGCCTGGGCGCGGCCTATGCCGCGGGGCTGGCAACCGGCTACTGGCGCAACCTGGACGATCTGCGCGCCAACTGGCAGATGGATCGCCGCTGGCTGCCACAGAACGACGAGCGCACGCGTGAAGCGGGCTTTGCCGGTTGGAAAAAAGCGGTCACCCGCACATTTGACTGGGTCGATTGATTGTATTGTTTGATCATGTGTGCTGTCTGAATTTTGTAGTCTCTGATTTTATACTGTCTAATTCCATTGACTTGGAATTGACTTGGATAAGCTAGATCTGTATCAGCCAAACTGGCCGCCGGGAAGTCCGGCACACGGCAACCAAGAAATGTAGACGGCAGACCAATGATTCACCTAGTGATCGTTTCTCACAGCCGCCAACTGGCCGAAGGACTTGCCGAGTTGGTTCGCCAAATGGGGCCGCCGGAGCTAACCGTTGCAGCGGTTGGCGGCGTCCAAGACGGCCAAGGCCAGATCCATCTGGGGACCGACGCGCTGGCGATTGTCGATGCCATCAAAACCAACCCATCGCCCCATGGGGTCTTGATCTTGGTCGATTTGGGCAGCGCGGTCTTGAGCGCAGAAACGGCAGTCGATCTGCTTGACGATGACCTCCAGCGACGCTGCTTGATCAGCAATGCGCCGTTGGTGGAAGGGGCAATCATCGCGGCCATCGAAGCCGGTCTGGGCCACAGCCTCGCCGAGATCAACGAATCTGCAGAAGGGGTCAGCCGCGTCGCCAAAGTTCTGCGCGAAACATAGCGCGCAGGCGCAACAGCGACAAGTGTCTTTTGCGCCAGGTTTGTACCGTCTGGTGCGCGTTCTAGAGAGCCTTTCATGTCTGATATGATGACCAATCCGATGTCTGATTTGCCGTCGAGCGCAAATCCATCTCCCTATCGAGCGAATAAACCGCCGAAATCAGTACCACCGCCTATGAGCAATGAATCTTTTACGACAAGCTTTCACATCTCCCACCCGCTAGGCTTGCATCTGCGTGTGGGCAAAGACATGGTCACCATCGCCAACCGCTATAGCGCGGCGATCACAGCCGAGAACCTGTCGCGGCCATCCCCTGTGGTGAATGTCAAAAGCATTCTCCAACTGATGCAGTTACAGGCACGCCAGGGGCATGTGCTTCAGCTTTCGGCTTCAGGCCCGGACGCGGAAGAAGCGCTCGCCGCGCTGCGCCAGTTGTTCGATGTGGACCAACAGCCGCAACAATGACCCAAGTGCTCCCTGGTCTGGTTGCTTCACCGGGGATTGGCATCGGGACGTTGGTTGTCTACCGTTCCGGCTTGGCAATGCCTTTGGTCCAACCGGATACGCACGCGCCTGTGGACCCCGATGCTGAATGGGAATCCTTTCAGGCAGCGCAAGCGCGCGTGGATGCAGAGTTGGAGTCGCTGGGGCAAAACGCCAGTTCCCTAGTCAGCGAGATCTTCGATGCCCACCGCTTGATCTTGCATGACGAGACTTTGCGCGAATCGATCCGCCGCGCCATCTACGACGACAGGCTCAACGCGGTTTCCGCTACCCACAAGATCATCAACGACCTGACCGAGCTATTCAGCTCGTTTGAAGACGAATATTTTGCGGGGCGCGCCATCGACATTCTCGACTTGGGCCAACGGCTGTTGATGGCATTGGGCACTGTGCTTGCCCGCCCGCATCTCTCCGAACTCCCGCCGCAGACCATTTTGGCGGCGGAGGACTTGACCCCCTCTGAGCTGGCCCAACTGCCGCCGGGGCATGTACAAGGCATTGCCCTGGCCTACAGCACACCCACAGCCCATTCATCTATTTTGGCGCGCAGCATGGACATTCCACTGGTCTGCACCGTGGGACCGTCGCTGCTGCAACTGCTGCCCGGCCGCACAGCCATTGTGGACGGCAACCGCGGACGCCTTTTGGTAGATGTTGACGACGACGACCTGGCCCGTTATGTCGAACTGCGCCGCATCGATCTGGATGAGGACGCGGCAGCCCTGGCCGATGCCCACCAGCCTGCATACACGCTTGATGGTGTGGCGGTTCCTGTTCTGGGCAATGCCAACAGCCCCGAAGAGATCGCGGCCAGCCGGGCCAGCGGCGCGGACGGTATCGGCCTCTTGCGCACAGAATACCTCTTCCGCGGGCGGGCCATTCCTCCCACGCGGGAGGAACAAGAGCATACCTATCTGACCTTTATTCAACAAGTGGACCGGCTTTTGACGGTGCGTGCGCTCGACGCCGGGGGTGACAAGCCGGTAGATTACATTATCCACCACCGCGAGGACAACCCCTTTTTAGGGCTGCGCGGCATTCGCCTCTTGATCGCCAAGCCGGAACTGCTGCGCACCCAGTACATGGCGCTGCAAGCCGCGGCCGCGCGCGCCGGAAATGGCGTCGAAGTGCGCTACATGCTGCCGATGATCAGCACCGTCGAAGAGATCGAAACCGTGCGCAGCCTCCTGGCTGAAATCGACCAGATGACGGGGCTGCCGCCGCTCAAGCTCGGCATTATGATCGAAGTGCCCTCTGCGGCGCTGACCGCGCGCGCCTTTGCGCCTTATGTCGATTTTTTCAGCATCGGCACCAACGACCTGGCCCAATATGTCCTGGCAATCGACCGCACCAATAGCTCTGTCGCCAAGATGGCCGACCCGCTGCATCCCGCGGTGCTGACATTGATCCAGCAGACGTGCAACGCGGCGGACGCGGGCAAGCCTGTATCCTTGTGCGGCGAGATTGCAGGCGATCCCTTGGCTGTGCCCCTTCTCCTTGGGCTTGGCGTCAACGAACTTAGCTCGCCCCTGCCCGCTGTCCCCCTGGTCAAGCGCAAGGTGCGCCATGTGGACATGGCCCACTGCTGCAACTTGGCCGCAGCCGCGCTCAACTGCGGCAGCGCGCTCCAGGTGCGCAGGCTGTTGGCCGAACACGACCAAGATTAAAGCAACAATTCAACAGCAGCGATTCAATATCCCCTTGCGGTGCGGCCGCGCCTTTCTTAAAATCTTCAAGAGAGTGGGGAATACGGATGCTTGCCTCCAGGTGGCGCGCCGGTTAGAATAGGGACACTATGGCACAGCGACAGACAGAAATCCTCGTTATTGGCGGCGGCTCCACCGGCACGGGCGTAGCCTGGGACGCGGCGCTGCGGGGATTCCGTGTCATCCTGGTCGAAAAGCGCGACCTGACCCACGGCACGACCGGGCGATATCACGGGCTGCTGCATAGCGGCGGGCGCTACGTGGTCAAAGACCCGCGCAGCGCGGCCGAATGCATCCAAGAAAACCGCACCCTGCGCCAGACCCATGCCCACTGCATCGAGGACACAAGCGGCTTTTTCGTCGTCACCCCTGAAGACGAGGGCGACTACCCCGACCGCTTCCGCGCGGCCTGCGCCGAGGTGGGCATCCCCTGCGATGAATTAAACGTCGCCGCGGCGCGCAAACGCGAACCGCTGCTCACGCCCCGTGCCGCGCGTGTCTTTGAAGTGCCCGACGCAGCCGCGGACAGCTTTCTGGCAACCCATGCCACTGCCCAAGCCGCTGTGCAAGCCGGGGCCACGATTTTGCCCTATCACGAAGTGCTTGACCTGCTGGTGGACGAGCGCGGGGGCGACCGCCGCGTCACTGGCGCGCGCGTACGCAATTTGACCGATGGCAGCGAAGAGGTCATCCATGCCGACTTGGTGATCAACGCCGCGGGCGCATGGGCCGGGCAGATCGCGCAGATGGCCGGTGTGCCGGTGCGCATCATTCCGGGCAAGGGAACCATGGTTGCCATGAACCACCGCATGATCAACACCGTGCTCAACCGCTGCAAGATGCCGTCCGATGGCGACATCATCGTCCCTATCCACACGGTCGCGGTGATTGGCACGACCGACGAGCAGGTCGCGGACCCGGAACACTTCCAAATCGAAGCCTGGGAAGTGGCGTTGATGCTGGCCGAGGGCGAAAAGCTTGTGCCGGGCATCAGCCAAGCGCGCGTGCTGCGTGCCTGGGCCGGTGTTCGCCCCCTCTACCAAGAGGGCTTTGCAGGCGAAAGCCGTGACGCCACGCGCGCGCTCACGCTGCTCGACCATCAGCGCCGCGACAACGTCGCCGGGCTGATCACCATCACCGGCGGCAAATGGACGACCTTCCGGCTCATGGCCGAAACCGCAGTGGACGAGGCGTGCCGCCATCTGGGCGTGCAGCGACCGTGCACAACCGCCACCACGCCCGTTCCGGGGGTGGAACAGGGGCATTACTGGCTCGGTCACCGGCTGCATGAGGTCGAAGAGCGGCGTATGCAAAACGATTTAGTCTGCGAGTGTGAACTGGTGACACACGGCATGTTGGTGCACGCGGCCCGGCATAACCCCACCGTCACGCTGGACGATCTGCGCCGCGATGTGCGTCTGGGCATGGGGCCTTGTCAGGGCGGCTTTTGCACCTACCGCGCCATCGGCATCCTGCACGCGCTCGGCCAATCGGGCGACGCGGGCGCGCATCAGGCCCTGGACGAAAGCGCCTGGAACGTGGCGACCATGCAGTCGCCCGCGCACAGCCGACACACCCACCAGCCCGAGACGGATACACACAGTGCGGATACGCACGATGCGGACACACACGGTGCGGCGGGCAGCGTCCCGTCCAAAGTCAACGCCAACTTGCTCCTGCGCGACTTCCTGCAAGAACGCTGGAAAGGCCTCCTTCCCATTCTATGGGGCCGCCAACTCAAGCAGGAGCGGCTGGACCAGTTGATCTACTTGGGGCTGCTCAACGCCGACCATTTGCCGGACGACGGCGCGGCCAGCCCGCTCACCGATTTCTATTACAACACGGCAGAGCCGTTGGACGTCGCGTCTGCATCCTCTCACGCTGCATCCTCTACCACTGAGGCCGAGGATGCTTGACCTGCTCATCATCGGCATGGGGTTGACGGGGTTGGCCGCGGGTCTGGCGGCTGGCCGCGCCGGGCTGCGCACCCACATCATTGCCAAAGGCTTAGGCGCGCAACACTGGAGCGCGGGCACGCTCGATCTGTTGGGCTATCAAGACCAGGCCACGCCCGTCACCGCGCCCTGGTCTGCCATCGAGCAACTGGACGCGGCCCATCCGCTGCGGCGAATCAGCACGGCGGACGCCCGCGCGGCCATCGACGCCTTTTGTCGAGAACTAGACGAGGCCGGGCTGCCCTACGCGGGCAGCGACGACGGCGAAAGCAATGTGTGGCTGCCCACCATCGTCGGCAGCGCGCGACCGGCCTGGCGTGTACCGGCCGCGCAGTTGGGCGGGCGCTTGGACGACCCTGCGCCCATGCTCCTGGTCGGCTTCGAGGGGATGCGCGACTTCTACCCCGCGCTGGCCGCGGAGAACTTGACCAAGCAGGGCCACCCGGCGCGCAGCGCCATGCTGCCCATGACCCTGCTGACCCGGCGCTATGAAAGCCCGCCGCCTGTCTTGGCGAGTGAAGTCGAAGAGCCGTCGACGCGGCGCGCCCTGGCCGCGGCCCTGCGTGATCTGGTTGCACCGGGAGAGCGGATCGGCCTGCCCGCGCTCTTGGGGCTGGATGGGCACCCGCAGACGTGGCTGGCGCTGCAAGAAGAGACGGACGCGCCCATCTTTGAGATCCCTACGCTGCCGCCCAGCGTGCCAGGGATGCGTCTGCATCGCGCGCTGGTGCACAAGCTGACTCGGTTGGGCGTGCGCATCCATTCAAACATGGCTGTGGAAAGCATCCACGCCGAGAATGGCACAATTCAATGGGTGGCGACCAGCACGCCAGCGCGGCCGCTGCGCCATTCAGCGCGCGCCTATTTGCTGGCAACGGGCGGCATCTTGGGCGGCGGTTTCGCGACCGATCACACGGGCGGCTGCCGCGAAGTTGTCTTTGATCTGCCGCTGACGACGCCGCAAGATCGTGCGGCCTGGTTCGAGCCGCACTTTTTGACGCCCAAAGGTCACCCGATTTTCACCGGCGGCGTCGCGGTGAATGACGCTTGGCAGCCCTGCACGCCCGATGGAACGCCGGTGTACCGCAATCTGTGGGCAGCAGGCAACTTGCTGGCCCATGCCGACACGATCCAGACGCGCAGCCGCGAAGGCGTTGCCATCATCACCGCCACAGCTGCAGTCCAGGCCCTGGCCGCGCAGGATGCCCTGCGCCCGAATCGAGCGAGTTAAACGATGCACAGCATCTCTTGGGGATCGGTCGATCATACGCTCGACGAATGTATCAAGTGCAACATCTGCACAAGCTACTGCCCTGTTTCCGCAGTGACCGACCGCTTTCCCGGCCCCAAATATGTCGGCCCCCAGGCCCAGCGTTTCCGCGAGCCGGGTCAGCCGCGCACGCCCGACGAATCGGTCGATTATTGCTCCGGCTGTCGTGTCTGCAACGATGTCTGCCCCACCAATGTACGCATCGCGGAGATCAACGCGCGCGCCCGCGCCCACATTGTCGAGGAGACAGGCATCTCGCTGCGCAACCGGCTGCTTGGGCGCAATGAACTGCTGGGCAAGGTGGGCAGCATTGCCCCTAACTTCGCCAACCTCATGCTGCACAATCCCCTAAGCCGCCGTTTGGCCGACGCGGTCATGGGCATCGCCCAAGAAGCGCCCCTGCCTCGTTGGAGCACATCGGGCACGCTGCGCGATTGGCTGCGGCGGACGGCACGGCAGCGGCTGCGCAGCGACAAAAAGGTGGTCTACTTTCACGCCTGCGCCACCATGTACTATGAACCCTATGTGGGCCAGGCCGCGATTCGGGTTTTGGAGCATCTGGGCTATGAGGTGATTGTGCCGCCGCAAAATTGCTGCGGCCTGCCCATGTTGAGCAACGGCGAATTCAAGGCCGCGCGCGGCTATTACCAGCGCAACGTCGCCACGCTTGCCGGCTTTGCGCGCGCCGGTTTTCCCATCATCGGCACAAGCACAAGTTGCACGCTCACGCTCAAGGAAGAAGCGCCCGAACTGCTGGATCTACACGACGACGCCACCCAGACCCTCTCAACCGGCGTATGGGACATTTTCGAATGGCTGCGCGAACGGCTGCACGAGGGCGAACTCCCCGCGCCAACCCATCCACTCAATCTGCATGTTCCCTACCATCCGCCGTGCCAACTGCGCGCCCACCGCATCGGCACGCCGGCCCAGGACGTGTTGGCGCAGATTCCAGGCTTGACCTTTGCCGAGAGCGATGCCCGCTGCTGTGGCATTGCAGGCACGTATGGCTATAAAACGGAAAAATATCGCATTGCAATGGACGTAGGACGCGAGTTATTCGACTTTGTTGCAGGCCAAGTTGCAGACCGGGGCGACGATGTGCGCCTAACAGCCTGTGATTCAGAAACCTGCCGCTGGCAATTAGAGCATGGCACTTCACTACCCAGCCGCCATCCCATTGAACTCCTCGCCGCGGCGTACGGTCTTTATGACCTAGAAAAGCGGAGAGCGGTGTGAGGATTTTGGTGATTGGCGCGGGAGCGATCGGTTGTTTGTTGGGCGGGAAGTTGGCACAGGTCAGCAACACAGTGACCCTGGTTGGACGGCAGCATTTTGTTGATGCGGTTCAACGCCGCGGCCTTTGCTTGACCGACGAACACGGCGAGCATGTGATCGACAATGTACGCATCGTGGCCGACCTGCAGCAAGCGTATGATGAACCGGGCATCTTTTATGATCTGGCGATCTTGGCGGTCAAGAGCTATGACACGCAAGATGCCGTGACCGAACTGCTTGCGGCCGCGCCGCCGGACGCAGTGCCCGCTGTCCTGAGCATGCAAAACGGCGTGGGCAATGAGGAGATCATCGCGGCCCACCACGACCCCAACTTGATCATTGCAGGCACGTTGACAACGCCGGTTTCGGTCCTTGCGCCCGGCAAAATCAAGGTGGATTACCCTAGCTATACCCTGGCGATCAGCCCGTGGACGCAGCAGGTGTCCATGACTCTGCTCGATGCCACCCACCATGCCTTTGCCTCGGCAGGCTTCTCGGTTCGCACTTACAACCGCGCGGTGGGGCTTAAATGGAGCAAACTGCTCCTCAACATCATGGGCAATGCCAGCAGCGCCATCCTCGACCAAGTACCGGCGGAACTGTTTACCGATCCACGGATGATCGATCTGGAGATTGCGGCCTGGCGCGAAGCCTTTGCGGTGATGCGCGCGGCGCGCATCACTCCGGTTGACCTCAGGGGCTATCCGCTGCGCCTGCTGGCCGCGTTGATCAACTTCATCCCCAACGCCATCCTGCGCCCCAATTTGCGCCAGCAGATAGTGCGCGCCCGCGGCACAAAGCCGCCAAGCCTGCTGCTCGATCTACGCAGCGGCAAGACACGCAGCGAGATCGACTTCTTGAACGGCGCGATCGTCGAGTATGGCGAACGCTTCCAGGTCGCCACGCCGGTCAACCGTGTTCTGACTGAGACTTACAAGCGTTTGTTAGCCAAGCCGGAAGAGCGCAGCGCCTGGCGCAACCAGGCGGATCAACTGCTCCAAGCGGTCGAGGCCGCGCAGAAAGCCCCTCGCCGCCAGCCGACGCCCTCGTAGACACACTTTGTCTAACTGCCGGGCAGCGCGCCGGTGTGCAGGGCTAAGGAGAAGGGGCGAACTGGAAACCTGGCCCAACGAGGGCAATCAGCAGCAGCGCCACAACACTGAAGATCACGAATTCAAGCAGGACGCGGCGCGTCAGTCGCTCCTGCAAACCCTGCTGCGCGATGCCGACCATCAGATAGAAGATGAGCAGCAAGAGCAGCCCACCCGTCAGCCCCGGCAGCACCCAGTAGTTCAGCGCCCACGTCACTTGCCCCAAAATCATCCCAATAATGCCGCCATAGGTCACGGCTGTGCCGGTGCGATCGGTGGCTGTGCGCAAAATCTCGACAGCCAACAGCAGCGCGGTCAGCGCCACCAGCGTACCGGATAGCAAACTGCGGGTGCGTGTTTGATAGACAAAGAGGAAGAGGATCAGCGCGGAGCCATAGGCCATGGCATCCAGCCAGAGGCGCGCACGGCGGAAACCCGGCTTGCCCGGTTCCATCGTCGCATAAAGGCCTGTGTAGGCCGCGGCCAGCAGCAGCCCGCTCAACAACAGGCCGAGCACCTGGAAAAAGGCACTTGGCGCTAACGGCAGCAGCACCGCGGCGATCATGCTCAAGGCCATCGGCAGCGACCAAAAGGGCCAGATCATGCGCCGCACGGTGCGCGCTACCACCGATGGATGCACCGACAGCACGCTCTCTGCGCCCACGCCCGCCACAACCGCCAAGAACAGGGCAGCCAGCATGGTCCCTGTGAAGGGAATCGCCATCGGCGAACCAAAGGCCAAGAGGCTCACTTGCGCGGTTGGCAGTTGCACGACCAGACTCAGCCCCAGGCCAAGCACCACCATCCACGTTGCCACGCTGATCCGGTCGCGATAGTCCACATCATCGACAGGCCGCGTGATGCGCGCCTCGACAAAGGCCCAGACCAGCCGCGCGCTTTGCCGCCAAGAAGGCAGCCGCCAACGCTCGCGCCGCGTCCATTCGCCGAGCAACGGGTTGAGGGAGTCGCCTCGATTTGGCTGCGGGTTCGGATCAATCACGGCTTGCCTGCCCTACAGCTTTCGCCATCCTGCTTGCTTCTGCCGCCGACTGCGTATCCCGTCGCATATTCTGTGGCAATCCCCCACAATTCACCATATCAAATCGCAAAAACAACCGTCATGATCAGTGCCATCCTGCGCCGTTCGTGTCAATGGGCGCGGTTCATTTACAATGGCCTACTTGGAGCAGCCATCAAAGCAGGACATCATTGTACGGAGCGACTTCCGGCCTGTCAATTCGCTTGGAGTGTTATGCCGGCCTGTAACCTAACCGATTTCTCGATTACCATCCAGGGGGAACAAGCGCCCTATACCACCGTCGCCCGCTATGGCGGCGCGAGCGCACGCGCCGACTTTGCGCCCACGGTCAACCACCCAGACTGGCGCAGCGTCTTGTATGACCTGGAACAGACCATGTTCTCGCCCGACGAGCCGACGATCAAAGCCATCGGCAGCCGTCTCTTTCGCGCGCTCTTTCACGCCGACGCGCGCGATCTGTGGATTGCCGCCCGCGCCGACCTGGATTATGGGCGCGTCGAGGGGCTGCGGCTGCGGCTCGACCTGCAGCCTGCCGATGTCGCGGCCTTGCCGTGGGAAGCGCTCTATGACCCAGACCGCAACGTCGCCTTTGCTGCCAGCAGCCGCATGAGCCTGGTGCGCGTGGCAACGCTCTACCGTCACCTCGGCCCGGCCCGGCGTCTGCATGTTTCACTGCCGCTGCGCGTGTTGATCGTGGCCCCCGATGACCCCGGCGCACAACTGGACAGCGTGCGTGAGATCGCCAATACCAAACAAGTGTTGCAAACTCTGGGGCAGCGCTATGTGTCCATCGAGACCATGACAGGCCGCTTCAGCATCACCGATCTGCGCCGCCGCTTGGCGATCTCCAAACCCACTGTGCTCCATTTCATCGGCCACGGCGAGCCGGATGGACTCTGGCTGTGGCGGCGCAACCAACCTGTTTTGGTCACCTCTGCTTCCTGGCGCGCAGCCCTCGAACGGGCCGCATCGGTCAAACTTGTCTTGCTCAATGCCTGTCTCGCCGCCCAGACCGCAGGAAGCGATCTCTTTGCCGGGGTGAGCACACAGATGCTGCAAGTGGGCGTGCCCGCGGTCATCGGCATGCAGACGCCGATCCGCGACGATGCCGCCATCGACTTTGCCCACTTCCTATACGAAGAACTGATCGCCGGTCCTTGCGCCGGGGTTGTCGATCAAGCGATCGCGTCGGCCCGCGGCGCGCTCTATGCCGTCGATCCAGGGGATTTCAGCTATGGTGTGCCAGTGCTTTGGCTCAACAGCGACGATGGGCGCATCTTTATTCCAGAGAGCGACCCAGCCGCCCAAACAGACGCAGCGCCGCCCTTGCCCGCCAAACCGCAGCCCATCGACCTGGAGGCGGAAGCCCGCTGGCTGGCCCATATGCAGCAAGAGACCAGCGTCGACCGGCTGCCTGCGGCCTACTACTTCCTGCGCAACAAGTGGCACAACCTGCTCGACGAACTTGCCAGCCTGCTCACCCAGATCGAAGCCATCAGCGCGCGCGATGACAAAAGCAGCCTGGATCAGAAAGTGGCCGATTACCGCCGCTACAAGGCTGCGGCGCTGCGCCTGCGCCGGTTGATCGACGAAGCAGCCGCCGGGTAGGCGCGGCGCGCCCGCATCATGCCATCGTCGCCGCGCAAGTCCCCTTTGGCTGTACGCTCACCCGCGCTTGCAGCCTTCCGCCTTATCGCAACCTTCATCCTCGCCTGCTATCTGCTGGTGGAGGTAGGGCTGGCGCTGCGCAGCGTGCGCGACGAGCCGGCCTATGTCGCCGCGCCGCCCGTCGCCACGCGCCAATTCCCCTTCCTGGGCATCAATGTCGAGTGGCGCGCCCATTCCCCTGCCGAGTTGGACCGCGTCTTTTCCGACCTCGCCGCAGCAGGCTTTGGCTGGGCGCGTGTCGTCGTTGCCTGGGATCTTGTCGAGCCGCGGCCAGGGGAATTCGACTGGCGGCAGATCGACCCCATGCTCGATGCATTGGCTGAGAGCGGCCTGGAGCCAGTGGTGGTGCTCAACCGCAGCCCCGCGTGGGCGCGCGCGCCGCAAGACCAGAACACACCACAAGGCGCGCTCGCGCCCCCTGCCGATCCCCAGGACTTTGCCCGCTTTGCCGCCGCGTTCGCCGCGCGCTATGGCGATCAGGTGCGCTATTATCAGATCTGGGACGAACCGAACATCGCGCCCCACTGGGGAGCACGCCATATTGAGCCGGTGGGCTACGCGCAGCTTCTCACTGCCGCGGCGGGCGCGCTGCGCGCGGCGGATGCCGACGCCAAGATCATCACCGCTGCCCTGGCCCCCACCAGCGACCGCGGCCATCTTGCCATTGACGAAGTGAGCTTCCTGCGTAGGCTCTACGCCGCGGGGGCAGCCGCTAGCTTTGACGTGGTGGCTGTGCAGCCCTTCGGCTTCGGCGCAACGCCCGACGCGACGCCGGTGGGTCGTGGTGCGCTCAACTTTCGCCGCGCCCAGTGGGTGCGCGCGGCCATGCTTGCCGCGGGCGACGGCGAAACGCCCATTCTCCTGACTCGCTACGGCTGGAACCGCTCTCCCGCTTCGCCTTGGGGCACGGTGACGCCCGCGGATCAAGTCGATTTTGCCGTGGCTGCGCTAGACCTGGCCTATGAAAAATGGCCGTGGGTCATGGGCCAAGCGTGGGCCATTGACCAGCCTGACGCGCCGCCCGACGATCCGCGCTGGGGCTTTGCGCTCACGCCCGCGCTGACCGAAGCCTTGCAGGCGTGGCAGCCGCGCCTATCCCCGCGGCCGCGGCTCCTGGCGCAACTGGCTCCGTGGCAGCCGGTGGCGCGCTTGGGGGGCTGGCTGCTGCTCCTGGGCATCACAATCTGGCGCGGCTATGCCGCCGCACGCTACCTGCCGTGGGCGTGCTGGGGTCAATGGCTGCTTCGTCCCTCCGTCCGGCTTCTGGCGGCCTGGGGGCTGCTCATCGTTGTCTATTACCTTGCCACTTGGCCGCCGCTCATTCTGCTCTGCTGGCTGGCCGCGGCCTGGTTCGTCTGGCTGCGCCCCACCTGGGGCTTGGCGCTTGCGCTCATGCTCCTGCCGCTGCATATCTACCATAAAGAAGTCGCGTTGGTGGACGGAATCCTGCGCGTGCCGCCTGCCTATGCGCTGCTGATGGCGCTGCTGCCTGCCTGGCTGGCCGCGCGCCCGTGGCGGCTGCGCTTCGACATGCCCAATCTCTTTGCATTGGGCTGGCTGGCGCTGGGGCTAACGGGCCTCGGCACAGCCTGGTATCTGCCCGGCGCGCTCCAAGGGCTGCTGGCGCTTACCCTAGCCCCGCTGCTGCTCTATGCCATGCTGCGAACCTGGGCGACGACGCCGCGCCAGGTGTACCAAGCCGCGGCAGCCTTGGCGACGGGTGGCCTCCTGGCCGCGCTGATCGGGCTGATTGGCTGGGGGCTGGGCGGCGGAACTGTGGCGGACGGTATGCGCCGCCTGGTGGGGCCGACCTTTTCACCCAACCATGCGGCTCTCTACCTGGTGCGGACGCTGCCGCTGCTGCTTGGGCTGGTGTCGCTTCGAGGCGCCCAGCGCGGGCTGTGGTGGGTGGCTGCGCTGGCTGTGGGCGCTGCGCTGCTGCTCACCGGCAGCCGCGGCGGGCTGCTGTTGGGCCTTCCTGTGGGGCTAATGGTCTTTTGGGTGCTGCGCCACAGCCCGCGTGACAGCCAATCTCACAGCCCGCGCCCAGCCTGGCCCTTGCTGCGCGTGACGCGAGTTGGCCTCATCGGGGCAGGGGTGGTGCTTGGCGCGGCTGTTGGCGTGCTCGCGTGGGGCCTGGGCGACCGGCTGGTGAACGTGGCGACAGTGGCAGAACGCTTTGCCATCTGGCGCGCGACCCTGGCGCTGTGGCTTGATTACTACTGGCTGGGGACTGGCCCCGGCGGCTTCTACTGGACCTATCCCGCCTATATCCCCCTCAACAGCCCGCTAGACCCCAACCTGCGCCATCCGCACAACGTCTGGATGGAGTTTGCCGCTCAGGCCGGTGTCGCTGGTCTGATCTGGCTGCTGGCAGCCGGATACCAGGCAGGCCGCGCGCTCCGGCAGCAGCGCCATCACCAGACTTGGGCGCGTTCAGGCGTGGGCGCAGGGTTGATTGGCGGGCTGTGCGCCGCGCTCGCCCATGCACACGTCGATGCGTGGCAGGCGCTGCCTGACCTGGCGGCGTGGAACTGGGCCGCCATCGCGCTGTTGGTGGCGTTGGCCCAAACAAAAACCGCCGCCCGATTGGGCGGCGGCAGGTAAATCACCAAAGACGCTATGATCTTCCCGGAAGCTGTGAGCTTCCGGGAAGGGAAGCAGCGAAACGGTGTCTAAGCCTTACTGCAAGGTCAAGGTGATATCGACATCAGCGGTGGGCAGCAGCGGCAGGATCTGCTCACGCAGCAGCGTGTCCACGACCGGGTCAGTTAACGGCGTGCCTTCGGCAAAGGGCACGGCGATATTCAGCGCGGCTGTCAACGCCTCCGTGTCGTAGGCCACGCGCATCGCCTCGCTGTCGCCGACGCGCACCACCAGCGCCCCCGGCTGCGTATCAAGCATCACGGTCGACGCGCCCGCGCTCTCCAAAACGCCGAGCAGTTCCGGCGGCACCGGCGGCAGCGTCACGCCAAGGATAGCAAAGTCCTCCGCGCTCAAACCGCCTAACGACGTCAAGTTGCCCTGTGCGTCCACCCCTGCGGTAACGCGCAAGGTCACGCCCTGCGGGTCTGGCTCAACCGGCGCAAACTCGGTCGGCATCTCAGCCGGAGCAGGCAATTCCAACACCTCTGCGCCCTCAGCCGTGGGGAAATTGATGGCGACGTTGGGGCCGATGCCCGTTGCGATGTCCAGAATGCTCGCCAAGCCCTCCGCCCCCAGGCCGCTCAATGGCCCGGCGATCTGCACCACCGTATCGAGCGACGCCTCGTCCCACGTTACCGAGGGCAGCAGTTGGTCATTCGCAGCTAGGAACAGGCCATTGGGGGCCAAGTTGATCGACAAGCGCTGCACACCCGCTGCTTGCAGATTACCAATCATGGCCGCATCAAGTACACCCTGGGCAACCGGCAGGCCCAGCATTTCCGCATTGCCTTCAGGCGTGATATTCACCTGAATGGGGGCCAGTTCCGTCTCTGCGGCCTGTTCGCCGGTCAGCGATACCGCCAGGGTCACCTGGGCCGCGGTCAGCATGGGCACGACGTTGGACAGCGTGTCGACCAAGGCCGGGTCGGCAACAAAGGCCGGCAGCACAGCCATCAAGTTCTCCAGCGCGCGCGTATCATAGGCGATGCCGGGCAGCGGTTTGCCCTCGCCCAAGTTCAGGTTGATGCCGTTGGGGTGAAGCTCGACATTGATGGCGCTCGCGCCGATGGCCTGCAACATGCTAAGCGTGTTCGGATCGAGCGTGATCGGGATCGCCGTGCCCAGCGCTTGTTCCAGCGTCGAAACGGGCACACCCTCAATATAGGCGTTGCCTTCCGGATCAAACGTGAGACTGCCGATGGTCAGCGGCCCCAGGGTCAACTGTTCGGGCGACTCGGTCGCTACCGTGGTTTCGCCGCGCCATTTCGGAATATTCAATTCCGTTGCGCCCTGGGCCACGGGCAAGTCCAACAAGACGCCAAGCCCAATCGTGCGCAGCCAGGGCAAGGCCGACGCGATGGTGTCGGCGTTGGCAACGTTCAACGCGGGCAAGATCTCCTGCAATGTGTTGACCGATGCTTCATCCCAGGTGATGAACGGCAGTTGGTTGCCGTTGGTGTAGACATGGATACCGTTGTAGCCAATGCGGACTTCAAGCTCTTGGATATCGGCAGATTGCAGTTGTTGGATCAGGGCGGGGTCCAGAATGTAACCCACATTGAAGCCGTAGACTCGTGCGGTACCGTCCGGCTGTACACGCACGGCAGCCGATGGTAGATTGAACCAGGTCTTACCGGTTGATCCCCCGCCGCAGGCGCCCAATACCAGACTGACAATCAGTGCGATAACAAAGACCTGTACAATCTTGGGTCTCGCCTGCATGCCCAGTCTCCTTTTTGATGCTGTGATGAGGAAAATTAAGTGCGCTAATCGTGGATGATTAAACCGCATGGGATAATGGTGACAGGCGGCTCGATCGCATCTCGATCTCTTCTCGATTTCTTAAGGAACCGAGAAGATTCCGTCTGTAAAAATGGTCATAACCGCCGTGCATCATACAACAAGTC
>CAZZNG010000079.1:0-20938 GCA_964655505.1 uncultured Litorilinea sp.
GCCAGACCGCGCCACAGAGAATCCAGCGCGTGTCGGATGACGCCGGTAACCTGGACACCTACCTGGAAAATCACCACGTCTCGTCCATTTTCAAAGAATATGCCGGCCAGAATTTTGTGATGGAAAGCTTTGATTTCCTACAGGCTGTGCGTCACTACCGTAAGAAGCCGAGCCTGGCAATGGCCGAGGAGATTTACGCCCGCTATATCCACAAAGATGCGCCCCAGATGGTCAACCTACCCGGACAGCTTTCGAGCCAGGCACGCGCGGCCATTGATCAGGCAGCGAGCGACATTGCTAACATGAAAAAGTCGCAGCAAAAGGAAGAGCGGCTGCGCAACATCTTTGATCCCCAGTATGAAAACATCCGCGTGATGGTCGCTGGCGACGTGATGCCGCGTTTTAAAAAGTCGGCGCACTACGAAAAAGCCAACAAGAAGCTGGAGAACGTCAAAAGCATGAACTGGTTTTCGCGAGCGATTTCCTGGAGAAAGGGCGTGAAGGCCAAGCGCGGCGCCTACGGCGCAATGAAGGATGGCTATACGGACAAGTGGATCGGCAAGCGCTGATCAGCCCCATCCTTCAACGACGCCCGGCTTCCGTCTAGTTGGTGATTGCCCGGCGATTCCGCCTTGCGGTTACCCAGTTAATTGTAGTCAGGGACGGGGACGGCGATAGCGCAGGAGCCAAGCTAAGCGCCGCTTCCACTTCAAACTGGGTAACCGCAAGCTTTTTCAAAGCCCCAGGGCTTTTCAAGAGTCGTAAGAGAAGGCTGAAGCAACTCTGCGCAAAGAGGGCGACCGCTTGATCATCGAACCTGTTCGCAGGCCGCGCTGCTGGCTACCCTTGACCCCATCGAGGAACTCTTCCCCTTTTCATACAGGGCCATACTCTGGCAATTGCGGTTTACATGTGACAAAAAGCCGATTGCAGTGACGTCGATTCCTGCTATAATAGCTGCCTGTATAGCCCTACCCGTTTGATTGCCAATCTACCTATCTCTATTCCCCGGCAGCGCCCCAGGTCACTCTCTGGGGATTTTCCGCGGCCTTCCATGATGAGCGAGCCAAGCCACCGGAGAGATGCGATCATGACTACATGGCACGTCGACGACACACGCAAGAAAGCGCTCAAAACCCCTCTCGCTGGACTGCAGCCAACCCTAACCAGCCCGCACCACACATCTCAGATGAATCCCTCAATTGTCCAGCGCGCACAGGAGCGTCCGAACCTGTTGACCGCGCCGGATGTGGGCGTGCTGCAGCGGACGATCGGCAACCGTGCCGTCCAAACCCTGCTCAACCGCCAGTCGCGCGGCCAGACCGCGCCACAGAGAATCCAGCGCGAACCTGATGACAACAGTAACCTGCTGAACACCTTCGTGGAGAATCACCACGTCTCGCCCTTTCTCAGAGAGTTTGCTGCCAAGGAGTGGTCGGCAGAAAACTTCGATTTCGTGCAGGCGGTGCGTCACTACCGGAAGAATCCGAGCCTGAAGATGGCCAAGGTGATCTACGAGCGCTACATCCGCGAAGGTGCGCCCCAGATGGTCAACCTATCCGCGCCCGCTTTCAGCAAGGTGAGCGAGGAGATCGAGCAGATTTCTAAAATGAAGTGGTGGCAGTGGCAGCAAAAGAAAGAGCAGCTGAGCACCCTCTTTGATGACGCGTATAAGGATGCTATAGCCAATCTCACCGACACGGTGGCGCGTTATAAAGAGGCGGGGCTGTACAAACAAGTCACCCAGAAGCTGGAGGACGTCAAACAGATGGGGTGGCATGCGCGAATGCAAGACTGGAGAAAGGGAGTGAACATCAAACGCGGGGCCTACGGCAAACTGAAGGGCAAAAACAAGGAAGATAATGCCAACAACACAATGAAGGAAGGCAAGAAGAAAAAGTGGGTAGACTAGCGCTGATCGTGCTCTGACAAGACCCGCCTCGTTACAGAGGCGTTGAATCATAGGGCCGCCAGACGCGCCCATGCCGAGCGTTACAGCGGTAACGGCTCGGCGCTATATACGCTGCGACCTCTCCGGCCATGCTCGACAGTCATTGACCGGGGAGAGTTGGTTATCACCCCGGCGGCCCATGCGCTGCTGCCGGGGTTTATGCTTTCACCACACGCTGCACCGGCCCCAAACGTTCAATCGCCATCAAGGCGCTGGACAAGACGAGCAGGCCGCCAGCCCATTGGGGTGGGGCTAGCCGTTCCTGCAGAAAGATCACCGATAGCACGATGACCAGGAGGGTTTGCAGGGGCCACAGCAGCGCGATCTGCCCGCTGCCGATGCGCCGGATCGCGCCGTAGAGCGCCAGCCGTGCAAAGTAGGTGCTGACAACCGCCAGCACCCCGATTACGGTCCAGCCGGCAAGCCCTGGGTCTTGCCACCCAGCCTGGCTGACGCCCCACCAGACGCCGATCACCAGCGTCATCAGCGCTGTAATATAGAGGGTGACGGTGCGCGCATCGTAGCCCGACAGCCACCATTGGGTCAGCACCAGTTGCAGCGCGTAGAGCAGCAGCGACATAAAGAGCAGGAACAAGCCAAAGGGCGCGACTTGTCCGCCCACGCCGACCAACAGATAGATGCCCACCATCGAAAGGATCAGCCGCACCAGCGAGCGCCGCGTGAACCGCTCGCCCCCAGCCGTCAGCATCAGCAGCACAACCAGCGGCTGTGTCGACTTGATAATCGCGGTGGTCGAGGCATCTACAAAGGCCAGCGCCCAGAAGAAACAGCAGATCTCCACCCCGGCGATGAGGCCGATCACAGCCATGGACTTGAGGCCGCGGCGGTCGATCTGAAAACGGACCGGCGCTGTAAAGGCCAACGTGCCGACCAGCAGCACCAGCGTCAGCAGCAGGTGCATAAAGAGCAAGGTGATGGGGTTCATGCCGCCCACCACTGCGCCGCGCACCAGCGGCGTCACCAGGCTGGAGGCCACGATGGAACTGATCGCCAAGGCCCAGCCAACCCAGGGCGCGCCGCCCAGGCGCGGCCCGGTGAATTGCGCCTTGCCCTTTGTGGGCAGCGCGCTGGAGCGAGGTCTGAGGGAAAGACGCAAACTGCAAACGCCGTCTAGGCACCGAATGTGCAAAATGGTAGCAGGTGCAAAATGGTAGCAGGTTGTTGCGCGGATCATACACCGTCCGGCGCAGGATGCAAAGACCCATCACGGCTGGATGCCGCAGGCAATGACCCGCTTGGCCCTTGCCCTATTTCGCCCTATTGACGCGGCTGCACCACAAAGCGGCTCACAACTTCCGGCGGCTGCCCCACCATGTCGATGCCATCACGCGCCATGTCTTGCGCCAGATAGGCCGGAATGCCATAGGTTGTCACGGTCAACGCCTGGCTCTCTGCATCCACCTCGAATTCTGTCCAGCCGTACACATGGCCCGCCATATAGTCCCCTTCGAGCAGTTGCGCTTCAATCGCTGCCTCGCCTGCTGCGGCATCGTCCAGCCCAAAGGGGTTAAAGCCAAAGCGTGCCATCTGCTCGTTGATCAATGCTTTGACATAATCGTCGCGGTCGTCCGGCTCGTCGTCGGCATCGGCGCGGATGGGCAATGACGCGTAGTGGGCCTGGTCTTCCTCTGTCACCATGCCCAGTTCGCGATAGGTCAGGAACATCGCCAGCCCAAAGGGGGGATGCGCGGCCACTGGCCCAACCGCGATCTCCCAGGCCGCCACCGGCACTTGGGGGCTGCCTGCCGCTTCCTGGTAGGTGAGGTTGTTGACCACCGTGCCGTGAATATCCGCGGTGATAAAGACCACGTTGTCGATTGCTTCGTCGCGGATGAAGCGCAAGAGCGCGGTGCGTTCGGCTGCATAGCCCTGCCAGCGGTCTGTGGCCGCGGTCATGTCTAGGTACTGGATCGGGTCGGGCGTGACCACGAATTTCCAGGTAATGCCCCGCGCCTGCGCATCCAGCAGATCGCGCTGGAGATCGGCCATCTGCGTGCGCCCCAACACGGTACGGCTCTCGTCAAATGACGCGGCTTCAAACGCGGCGATGGTTTCAGCGCTGTCCAAGTCTGTCACCCGATCCAGCGGCGCGTCGCGGAACGAGCGCATATCGAGGACAAAGAGCGCGGCATCCGCGCCAAAGGTGCGATAGCGGTAGATCTTGGGGCGTCCTGCCGTGGCCGCGTCCGCGTCGGGGCCATAGGTTTCGATGACGAGAGGCTGATAGGCCAGAAACGCGCCCACGCCCGCCCGATAGAGCCGGGTTTCGTTGATCAATCCGCTCTGCTCGGCAAAGATCCGGGTCGATCCAGCAGGCGCGCCCCCTGCAAAGTTGTTGCGCACCTCGTGGTCGTCCAGCGTGGCAAAGGAAATGGTGGACGCGCGCAGCGCGGCCAGCGCATTGAGGCCCAGATAGGTGCTGTTGACCTCGACCTGTTTGAGCAGGAATTCTTCTGTGCTCAGCGCGGGCCTGGGGACAGTGGGCGAAACAAAGTCAGCATAGGCAGTGTCGCCCAGATTGACAAAGAAGTCTAGGTCGCGACCCGGCGCGTTGGCAATGGCAGGGTAGGGGGCCAGGTCGCCGCGCACATCGCCCGTGGCAGCAAAGCGCAGCCCCTGTCGCACACCATCGGCGGCAGGTGTGCGAAAGACGCCGCTGGCGCGCTCACCGTTGGCAACCTCGGCTTGATAGTGGTAGCGCGTAGCGGGCGCAAGCCCCGTCAGCGTCACGGTCACGGGGATCAACGGCTCGGTCACTGTGCCCGTCACGATGCGCGTGATGGGCATATCCACGGGCGCGGCTGCTGGATCGCTCTGCAGCGTAAAGGTGACGACTCCTGTCTGGGCAGCGCGCGCCCACAACACTACTTGCTCCTGCGTCACGTCACCCGCGGCCACACCGTTGGGCAGCCCTGGCGGCGGCGTGTTGTCGATGCTTGGCTCCGGGGGCATGGGCGGCAGCGAACGCAGCACACAGCCGACCATTGCCAAACTCAGCAAAAGGGTCACAGACAGACATTGCAGCGCGCGCATGGGGCAACTCTCCTCTCGACCTGCCGCATCCCCACTCACCACATTTCAACGTCACCATACCACCTGCATGAGGGTTCATCTGTCGGCATGGCCCACATTGCACCCTGCGACTTCCTTGAAACTTGGGGCCTGACGCCCATCTGCTAATTTCCTGCTTGACAACGTACCTCGCTGGTGCTTCAATGTTTCGGTGTCGAAATATTCGACGGCAAACTATTCAGCGACAAACTATTCAGCTACAAACTATTCAGTGGCAAACTATTTGCCGCCAAATTGTTTGCTCTGAAAGTAATCTGTACGCGATGATCTGATCTGGAAAGAGATGCGTTGTGAGCCAACCACCCGGCCATGCTTCTGAAAAAATGCCGGATGAAACAGTGTCAGATGAAACAGTGTCGGATGAAATAGTGCTGGATGAGACTATATTGGACGAAACAGCCTCTGCAGTCCTGCACAAGTTCGTGCGCCTGAATCGCTACCTGCGCCAGTATGCCCGCCAGATGGACGACCAGGGCATCCGCCCGCGTGACTTTTCCGTGCTGCGCTTTCTGCTAGAAAGCGGCCCGTCCACGGTGGGGCAGGTGCAGGAGTTCCTCTTTCGCAGCGCCAGCACAGCGTCCACTGTATTGAGCCAGATGGAAGAAGCGGGATACGTCACCCGCGCCCGTTCTGCCGAGGATAACCGCGTAGTAATCGTCGAGCTAACCGAGGCCGGTCGTGAATTGGCCCAGCGCGCGCCAATGGGCGGGATTCCCCTGCTGCGCCGCCGCTTGCCCCAGCTTTCTCCTGCCAAACTTCAACAACTGGACGAGGCATTATCAGAGATTATGCGTCTGATGGAGGTGACAGAAACAGAATGAAACACCTGCGCCGGATGGCTCCCTTTATTGTTCCTTATCGCTGGGACATGGTTGGCTGCTGGCTCACGGTCGTTCTGCCGGTGGCGATGGAGTTGGTCGTGCCGCGCATGCTCCAGTACATCGTGGATGAGGGAATCTTGGCGCGCAGCTTCGATGTGATCCTGCGCGGCTCCTTGATCATGTTGGGGTCTGCGCTGGTTGGCGCGCTAGCCACCCTCGCCCAAGGCTGGTTTCGTGCCCGTCTCTCCCAGGGCATCGCCTTTGACATGCGTAATGCGCTTTTTGCCCACATCCAATCGCTCTCCTTTGCCGACCTGGATCGGATGCAGACCGGCCAACTCATGACCCGGCTCTCCAGCGATGTCGACGTGGTGCGTATGTTCACCAGCGCGGGGATCGCGCTGCTCCTGCGCGCGCTGCTCATGATCATCGGCGCGGTCATTATGCTGGTGCTGACCGATTTGCAGCTTTCGCTGGCGATTTTCGTCATGTTGGGCCTGGCCGCGCTGATCATTCGTGCCATTATCACACGCGCGACGCCGCTGTACAGCCTCGTCCAGCAGCGGCTCTCCGCACTCAATACCGTGCTGCAAGAGAACCTGGCAGGTGTCCAGGTGGTGAAGGCCTTTGCACGCGAACGCTTCGAGATCGACCGTTTCAACCGCTACAACGATGAATACATGGGCCAGACTATCAAGGTTGGCCGCTTGCTGGCGCTGGCAATTCCGAGCCTAGGCATTGTCACCAATGTCGGCCTGGTGGCTGTGGCCTGGTGGGGCGGGCACGATGTCATTGGCGGGCGCATCTCGGTCGGCCAACTGGTCGCCTTCAATAACTACCTGCTCATCGGCATGGCCCCGCTCTTGCTCCTGAGCAACATGCTGAACTCCATTTCGCGGGCCGAAGCCTCATCCGAGCGCATCTTGGAGGTGCTGGACACGCAGCCTGCCATCCGCAGCGCGGCACAGCCTCACACACCGGCCTCTGTCCAGGGGGAAGTCGCCTTTCAAAACGTGGTCTTTCGCTATGACGCCGCGCCGCCGGAGCCGGTCGCCGCGCCCGCGCCGCTCAGCGCCATGCACAAGGCGCGGCAGGAGAATGGCGCGGAAAGCCGCGACAGCCACGCGCAGCACGCACACGCGATGATGGCAGCGGCACAGCCCGGCCAAGATGGCGCACCCCTTGCCCAAAACGGCACAGGCGGCCGCGCGGTGCTGGATCACATTCACTTTACCGCCAAACCAGGCCAACGCATTGCCCTGCTCGGCGCAACCGGCTCCGGCAAGAGCACCCTGGTTCATCTGATCCCGCGCCTCTACGAAGCCGACGAAGGCGCGGTGCTGGTCGACGGCGTAGACGTGCGTCAGTGGCAGCCGCGCGACCTACGCAAGCACACCGGCGTCGTCTTGCAACAGAATACGCTCTTCAGCGGCACGGTGCGCCAGAACATCGCCTTTGGCCGCCCCGACGCGCCCCTGGAGGAAGTCATGGCCGCGGCCAAGATTGCCCAGGCCCACGACTTTATCATGGCGATGCCTCAGGGGTATGACAGCGTGGTCGAGGCGCGCGGGGCCAATCTCTCTGGCGGGCAAAAGCAGCGGATCGCCATTGCCCGCGCGCTGCTCATGCAGCCCGCGATTCTCATCCTCGACGACTGCACCAGCGCGGTCGATATGGATACCGAGTTCCGTATTCAGGAGGAGTTGGAAAAGCTGCCGCAGCGGGCGACCACCTTTATCGTGGCCCAACGCATCAGCAGCGTGCTCAATGCCGACCAAATTCTGATCCTCGAAGACGGGCAGATCACCGCCAGCGGCACACACCAGGAACTGTTGGTAACCAGCCCGGTCTACCAGGAGATCTGTCGCTCCCAGTTTGGCAGCGTCATCACCGGCGAGCAGCCCAGCGGGGACGCAGCCACGCCCGCGTCGCTATCCGATCGTCGAGCTTCAGCGTAAGCATCCTGCACAGTTAAGCCCTGCACAGGTAGGAAGAGCAGACCATCATGCCACCTTCACCTTCCCAGCCCACGCCTGTCCGTCTTGGCGGCGGCGGCGGCTTTCGTCTCACCGGCGAAGCGGCCAAGAACAGCCGTGACACGATTTTGCGCCTGTTGAGCTATCTGCGCCCCTACTATCCTAAACTCATGCTGGTCGTCTGCATGGTTTTGATCAGCACCGGCTTGGGGCTGCTCGGCCCGATCCTGCTGGGCCGCATCATCGACATCTATGTCATTCCGCGCAACCCCGATGGCCTGACCCGCGCCGCCCTTTGGATGCTGGCGGTTTATCTGGGCAACGGCGCGGCTGCCATCGTGCAAGGGTTGGTCATGGTGGACCTGGGCCAGCATCTCGTCAACGACATTCGCAGCCAGCTTTTTGCCCACATCCAAAGCCTCTCCATGGCCTACCATGATCGTCACCGCACCGGCGATTTGATGAGCCGCGTCGCCAATGACACCGACGCCATCAACAGCGTGTTGACCAATGGCCTCACCGATTTTGTCTCCAACATCCTGCTCATGGGCGGAACCCTGGTTGCCATGTTCTTCTTGAACTGGCAGCTAGCCATCGGCACGCTGATCGTCATTCCCATCATGCTCTACATCACGGGCCAGGTGACCCGCTACAGCCGCCGCGCCTTTCGCCAGGTGCAGCGCAATCTCGGCGCGCTCAACGCGATCATGGAAGAGAACATCTCCGGCATCCGCGTGATCAAGACCTTTGCGCGCGAAGAGGATTCGGTAGCGGAATTTGTCGAGGTGAACCGCGCCTATCGCAAAGTGGGCATTCAGGCCGACATCATCACCGCGGCCCTGGGGCCGATGTTTACTACCATGAGCACCATCACCATCGCGGTGACCGCGCTCTTGGGCGGTTGGCTGGCCCTGCGCGATCTGGTGCAGGTCGGCGTCATCGCCACCTTCATCATCTACATCATGAACTTCTTCCGCCCCATGCGCGCCATTGCTATGGTTTACAACAGCCTGCAATCGGCTTTGGCCGGTGCAGAACGCATCTTTGAGGTGCTGGACGAAGTGCCCTGGGTGGGCGATGCGCCCGACGCCGAGCCGCTGCCCAAGATTGAGGGGGCTGTGAAGTTTGACCGTGTGAGCTTTGCCTACGAGCCGGAAAAGCCGGTGATCGAAGATGTCAGCCTAGAAGCCAAGCCCGGCCAAACCATTGCCCTGGTCGGCCCCACCGGCGCGGGCAAGACCACCATCATCAGCCTGCTCAGCCGCTTCTACGACGTGACCGAAGGCACGATCTATGTGGATCACAAAGACATCCGCACAATCCAACAGGATTCGCTGCGCCGCCAGTTGGGAATCGTGCTGCAGGACACCTTCCTCTTCTCTGGGACGGTGATGGACAACATCCGCTATGGCCGCCTGGATGCCACCGACGAAGAGGTCTTTGCGGCCGCGCGCCTTGCCAATGCAGACCGCTTTATTCGTCTCCTGCCCGATGGCTATCACACCCACGTCTCAGAACAGGGCCACAACTTTTCACAAGGTCAGCGCCAACTGCTTGCCATCGCGCGCGCTGTCCTAGCAGACCCGCGCATCCTCATCCTGGATGAAGCGACCAGCAGCGTGGACACGCGCACAGAGCTTCAGATCCAAGAGGCGCTGCTGCGCCTGATGAAAGGGCGTACCGCGTTTGTGATCGCGCACCGGCTCAGCACCATCCGCAACGCTGACCAGGTGCTTGTCGTCAACGATCACCGCATCGTCGAGCGCGGCACCCATGAAGAACTGCTTGCCCAACAGGGCTTCTATTACAACCTGTACATGAGCCAATTCCGCCGCGCCGAACAGCTTGCCCAGGCAACACTCGCCCACATGGCGGCGTAGACGAAAAACTTCCCGGAAGCGACGCCCATCTGCTCGTAAGATGGGGATGAGGCGCGCTGCTTCCGGGAAGATCGACCATCAATTCTTATACTTCTTAACCACAGGTCTTTTAACGACAGGTCTTCGCTACGCAGGCGTTGAGACGCCGCCAAGAAGCTGTTCCTTGGTCAAGACCATTACCGGCGGCAGGTTGTCCACCATGCCCGCGTCGGTGCGCCGCAGTTCGTCAATCGCCCCTTGGCGGCACTGGGCAAGCAGTTGGTGATACTCAGGCTCCAGCGCCAGATTCACCAGTTCCTCAGGGTCATTCTCCAAGTCGTATAACTCCTCGATCTCGCCTGGAACCAGCCAGCGGATATACTTGTACTGGCCTGTACGCAGGAAGATCCACCAGGGAATGCCGTTTTCCGCCTCGCCACACCCTACGTTGGTGTCTTCGCCAAAGCAGTAGCGCGTGTTCTCCAGCAGCAGCGGGCGATCCCACTGCGTATCCGGGTTCTCAAGCAGCGGCGTCAGATCCTGGCCGTGCATCTTCCACGGCAGAGGCATACCGATCAGCGAGAGGAATGTGGGCGGGATGTCCTGGCCGCCGATTGGCGTATCGCACACCGTCCCGGCTGGGATCAGTCCCGGCAGACGCATGATCATCGGCGCGAGGAGGTTGGCGTCATAGGGCGCAAATTTGTGACGGAAACCATGCTGGCCCCAGGCCAAACCCTGGTCGGATGTGAACACGATGAGCGTGTTGTCCAACTGGCCCATCGCTTCCAGCGCCTCAACCACCTGGCCGACCCCTTCATCCAGGGCGCGCACAGCCCGGTTGTACTGCTGCTCCCAGTCGGTCAGGGTGCGCCCGTCCTGGATGCCGACCGGCTGGCCGTTGTCCGCCTTGCGCCATACGCCATAGACGCGCATATGGGCCGCCTTGGTGGGCCGCGGAGGATAGATGTCCTCTGGCGTGGGCACTTGGGGGACGTCGGCATAGTCGTTTTGATGGCGCTCGGCCACGGTCCACGGCGCGTGTACGCCGTCGTAGCACAGCCACAGATGCCAGGGACGGTCCGGTTCTTCGGCCCGGCCGCGCAGGAATTCTAGAGCGTAACGGGTGTAATTGTCCGTGGAATAGCCGCCCACCGGCTCCGGCGGCCCCCCGTTGAAGCTCATCTTCTGGTTGGTATAGTATGGGCCATAGCGTTCGGGCTGGCTGTGGTCCCAAATGGCGGAAAAGTCCCAGTCGCGGCCATGCCCATGATCGGGGCCGTTATGCCACTTGCCGACAATGCCGGTGTACCAGCCCCTTTCGCGCAGGAACCGCGGCCAAAAGGGGGTTCGGTCCGAATCCAGGATAAAGTTTGGATAGCCCGCGGGCAGATGCATGTTGATGCCGTGTTGCAGCTTGCCGGTGAGGTAGGTGGCGCGGGAGGGCGCGCACCACGCGCCGGTGTAGCAACTGCTAAAGCGAACCCCCTCGCGCGCGAGGCGGTCGATGTTCGGCGTGTTGACCCACGGGTGCGCGCCAGGGTAGCAACTGACGGAGCGATAGCTCTGGTCGTCGGTAAAGATATACAGGATATTGCGCGGGCGAATCGACTGTCCATCATTCTGGGGCATGTCATGCTCCTCTGTTCGTGTTGGATCGAGCGGCTAACAGGCGATGCGGCTAGCAGGCTGTGTGTGCCTAGGCTGTCACCGCCGCGTGTTCTTTGCGCTTGCGCATCTCTAGGAGGCACAAATCCGCGATGTCCACGCCCGTGTCATCGTGGATCGCCTCGGCGTGACCGCGCAGCTTCTGGGCCAACTCGACGATCTGGTCCGTGTGGTCTGAATAGTGTAGATACTGATCCGCTTTCTGCTTGCGCGGCGGCGTGTAGAGATTGAGTTCCTCTTCCGGGTCGTTTTCCAGGTCGTAGAGGTAGCCGTCAACGGCATAGCCGCGCAAATTGCGCGATTCGCTCAGGATCAGCTTCCATCGGTCTGTGCGGATGGCCCGCTGCATCACGTTGTCGCGCTTCAGCCGGTTCTGCACATAGTAGCTATCGCGCCACCCCAAATCCTCGCCTGTCTGACCATTGAGCAAGGGCACAAGGCTCCTGCCGTGCAGGTGGTCGGGCACCTCCACCCCTGCCCACTCTAGCACCGTTGGCATGAGATCCTCCAGCCCGATATACTCGTGGAGTTCAAGCCCTTGGGGGATGATGCCCGGCCCGCTGATGATGAAGGGCACGCGGATGGCATCCTCATGGCAGGCAAACTTGGCCGTCGCCAGGTCGCGGTAGTAGAAGTGTTCGCCGTGGTCAGAGTAGTAGACGAGGATGGTGTTTTCGCGCAGACCTAGCTCGTCGAGCGCGGCCACAATGCGCCCCACATTGTAGTCCAGGTTGGACACCGCGGCATAGTACCCGGCGCGCAGAATGCCCTTGCCGCGGTACGGCTCATAGAAGCGTTTGGGCGCGGTATAGCGGTTGTGGGGCGGGTAGTATCCGTTCACCGCGAGGAACGGCTTGCCCGCGTTCACCTGGCCGCGCATAAACTCGATAAGCTGATCGGTTTGCAGGTCTGGCCGATAGACGCCGTCGATTTCACCGTCGACCCAGTGGGTCACGCCGGAGTTCCACCCCTCCCACACATCCATGTAGGCGGGTTGATCCTCCCCCAGATGCCACTTGCCGAAATAGGCTGTGGTGTAGCCCGCCGCTTGCATGGACTCAAAGAGGGTGCGTTTCTCGTGTGAAAATTCGGCGAGGGCGTCGCTGATCTCATACACGTTCATGGTGACGCCGTGTTGATGGGGAAAGACGCCGGTCCACATGGTGGCGCGGGCCGGTGTGCAGACGGGATACGGGGTGAAGCTGTTGATACAGCGCACACCGCCGGCTGCTAGCTCGTCCAGGTTGGGCGTTTGCGTGAAGCAATTGCCGTTGCAGCCCAGCGTATCCCACCGCTGTTGGTCGGACATGAGGAGGATAATGTTGGGTTGGCTCATGGTATTTCCTTTTGCGAATCGCGGCTGTTAGGAGTCTTGCGGCAAGCGCTCTTGTTGCAGCATCTGGTCGATGACCGACTGCAACGTTTGGCGCGCGGCTTCTGCCTCGGCACTGCCCGCGCCGGGCGCAAACGGCTGTTCTTCCAGCACATCCGTCTGGTAGTTGAACAGCCGCCCGTCATCGTACAGCTTCCACGTTTTGTCCTGTGCCCAACGTTGCAGGCGATACCCCACCTTGCCCCACCCCGGCAGTGGGTTGTGATAGAAATAGAGCCATTCATGGGGCGTGCCCTGCTCGCCGCGCAGTTGGGGCAGGAACGAGATGCCGTCAAGGATCGTGCCCGCGGGCCGCGGCGCACCGGCCATCTCCAGCATCGTGGGCAGGAAATCGCTGCAATCGACCATATCGTCGCAGACGCTGCCCTGTGGGGCTGTGCCGAGCCAGTTGGCGATGAGCGGCACATGCGTACCGGCTTCTGTCGAGTGGCCCTTGCCGCCGCGCATCTCATGGCTGTTGACCAGCGAAGTAATCTCGCGCGGGGAGCCATTGTCGCCCAGGAAAAGGATGAGCGTATTCTCACGCAGCCCTAGCTCGTCCAGCTTGTCCACCAGCCGCCCGACAACGACATCCATGTACTCAACCATGTCTTTGAAGTATTTGGGGTCTTTGGCGTGGCGATTCTCCGGCCAATCCGCGCTGTGGGGCGTGGGCTGAAAGGGTGCGTGGGTGAGCGCCATTGGATAGTAGACAAAGAACGGCTCATCCTGGTGGCGCGCCATGAAGTCATTGATGTACTCCACAAAGATGTCCGGCCCGTACTTGCCTTCGGTATCGGACAAGTATGTCCCGTTTTGCTGGATCACGGGGTCGGCGTAGCGCGAGCCTTTGTCCTCGGTGTGTTCTGTGTGCCACAGGCAATATTCGTCGAACCCGGATTCCTCCGGACGCATCCCTTTGCCGCGCCATTCCGGTTCAAAATCGGGCGGGTTGTAGCTGTAGAGCTGCCACTTGCCGGAAATGCAAGTGCGGTAGCCTGCCTCTTTCATGTAGTGCCCAAAGGTCTTTTCATTCGGATCGAGCACGCCAAACGCTTGCCAATTGCGGAAGTTGTGCTTGCCGGTCATCAGTTGGGCGCGGGTGGGCGTACACAGCGGCAGCGCATAGGCGCGCTGAAAGCGCACTCCTGTAGCGGCCAATTCATCCAAGCGCGGCGTCTTGTACGATTTGCCGCCGTAGCAACCGAGGCATTCATAGCCGAGGTCATCGGCCAAGATGAGGACAATATTGGGCCTTCGGCTGCCGGGTGTAGATGGCATTACGGTCTCCCTCGCAATCTATGCTGGCGGTTCATCCGCCAGAACGTCCAGGATGTTGGATGCATGTTTGCATGTTCAGAAATGAGCCGAGTGATCTTCCCGGACGCTCGCAGCGTCCGGGAAGATTCGGAATCACTGTCAACGCCGCATAGACATCCTGGTTCGACTTAGGCCGGGCGCTCCAGATCGATAATCGCCTGGACTTCTTGGACGATGGTTGGCATGTACTCGTCGAAGGTGACTTCCCCTTGCATAATCAGCTCGAACTCGTTGATGAAGACGCTGTTGGCCTCCACATAACGCAGATTGGCGGGCATGGGGAAATCCTCCAGATAGTCATCCATGAGATGCACGGTCTGGGGGAGGATCGGCTGCGCCTCGGCAACTTCCGGGGCGACCCAACCGGCGCGGCGGCCCGGCTCATCACCGTCTATGCCGGAGCGAATGGCCGCGTCTCTGCCGGTGAGCGTCTTGAGCAGGTCCCAAGTCGCGTCCTTGAACTCGCTCTTGCTGTTCATCATCCACATATTGCCGACATTTACCGTGCCCAGCGCGCCCTTGGGGCCGCGGGGCGGCGGCATGTGACCGATCTCGAAGCGGTCGCCCACGCGCTGGAGCGCGGCGCTGTACTCAGCCGCGACTTGACCGAGCTGGAAGGCAAGCTTGCCCGCGGCAAAGAGGCCCCCTTCGACGTTATCCGCCGCGGTCGGGAAGACACGCTCGCGCACCATGCTCAGGGTGTACTCCATGGCTTCCCGGATCGTATCCGTATCCATGCGGAAGCGGGTTCCATCGTCGACCAGCAGCGAGCCGCTGTTATCTTCGTTGTTGTCCTCTTCGAAGTAACGGCAGACATTGGTGGCGCTGTGGATGTCGTTCTGGGCAAAGCGGTAGCTGACGCCAAAGATGCCTTCATCGGGATTGGCGCACTGGCGCGCTGCCTCGGCCAAGTCCACCCATGTCCAGTCCTCGGTCGGCTCCTCCACGCCCGCCTGTTCGAGGATCTGCTTGTTGTACATGAGCGAGGCGACCGGGCCGGGCTTGCTGGATTCGGGCAACTGATACTGGACGCCCTCGAACTTGTTGACCTCCATCCAGCGCGGGAAGAAATCCTCAAATTCCTCCGGCGGGTCCGAGGCAATGTAGTCCTCCAGGCTGTTATAGATGCCCTTGTGGCAGCCCATGAAGAGCCAGCGCATGTGGCCGTAGCAGGCATCTTGCAGCGTACCCGCGACGAAACCGGTTTCGGTCTTGCGCGCAATCTCATCGTAGAGGGTTTCTTCCACGATGACTTCTACTTCCGGGTGTGCCTCCATGTGCTGCTCGACAGCCAACTTGGTCATCGCCAATGTGTTGGGAATGGTGGGCGACTGAACGCGCAGCGTGATTCGTTCAGCCGCCACGCCGTCGCCTGCGGTCGCAGGGCCAGGAGCCGGCGCACAGCCCGCCAGCCAAGTGGCAGCCATCGCGCCTACGCTCAAGCCTGCGCTGAGTCGGAGCATTTCGCGTCGGGTGAGCTTGTTGGTTTGCATCAGATGTTCTCCTTTGGAAAAACGTAGTCGGATCGACAATGTAGTGTTGCCAGGGGCGACAGCAGGACGGTTTTAGCAAGCATTATCCCTTGATGCCGGTCATGACGATGCCCTGTACGAAATATCTTTGCGCCGCAAAGAAGACGAGCAGCGCGGGCAGGACAGTGAGCACGCACGCGGTCATCAACAGATGTTCGGTCGGCTCATAGCTCTGGCCTTCCACACTCTTGAAGTATTGCAGCCCAACCGCGAGCGTGAACTTGCGCGGCGTGTTGAGATAGATGAGCGGACCTAAGAAATCACTCCAGTTGTTCATGAACGAGATGACGGTCATGGTCGCCAGGGCCGGTTTGGTCAGCGGCAGGAGGATGCGGAAGAAGACGTGCAGCCGGTTCGCGCCATCGATAATGGCCGCTTCATCCAGATCGCGCGGCAGCGACAGGAAGAACTGGCGCATGAGAAAGATGAAGAACGCACCGCCCCCAAACCAGTGGGGAACCCACAGCGGCTTGATGGTATCGATCCAGCCTAGCTTGTAGAAGATGATGAACTGGGGCACAAGCGTGACCTGGCTGGGCAGCATCATCGTCGTCAGCGTGATCAGAAAAAGCACTTCGCGGCCACGATAGCGGAAGCGCGCAAAGGAGTAAGAAACCATCGCGGCGGAAATGACCGTGCCGGTGGTGGCTGCGACGACGACAACCACCGTATTGAGGAACCACTGGCCGAAGGGGACGGTTTCCATCACCTGAACATAATTGCCGAGCTGCGGCGACGCAGGGAAGAGGGTCGGCGGATAGATGAACATCTCGTCGGGCGTCTTCAACGAACTGCCGAATGTCCAGGCCAAGGGATAGACAAAGATCGCCGAGAGCGCCAGCGTAAGGGCATAGAGCAGGGCGCGCCGGCCAACGCGGGCGGCTGTCACACGCAGGTTGTAGCCAGGGGAAGGGGTCGCGCGCAGATCGTCCGCACGCGCCGCCATGACGCTGCTGTCTTTCATGACGGGCTGCCTCCTTCATAGTGAACCCAGCGCTTGGAGAGTTGGATCTGAATGATGGTGAAGGCGATGAGGATCATCGCAAAGAGCCAGGCAAGGGCCGACCCATAGCCAAGCCGGTAGAACTCAAAGGCTTGATGGTAGATATGCAGCGCAAAGAACCAAGTGGCATAGGCCGGCCCGCCGCTGGTGGTGACAAAGGCCAGGCCAAAGACCTTCATGGCGGCAATGATGCCCAGCACAAGATTGAAGAAGATGGTGGGCGAGATGAGGGGCATGGTCACATGCCAGAATTTGGTCCAGCCGCCCGCACCGTCCAGATCCGCGGCTTCGTAGAGTTCCACCGGAACCCCTTGCAGCCCGGCCAGGAAGATCAACATGGCGTTGCCGCCCAGCTGCATCCAGATACTGACCAAGATGGTCGCGGGCAGCGCCCACTGCCGAGAGGCAAACCAGCCAGGCCCCTCGATCCCCAGTTGCGCCAAGTAGCCGTTGACCGGCCCAAGCGAAGGGTGGAGCAGCCAAGACCAGATAACCGCCACAGCCACAATCGGGGTGAGGTGGGGCACGAAAAAGATGGTGCGAAAGACGTTCGTGCCGATGAGCTTTTGGTTGAGCAGAAGCGCCAGCAACAACGAGCCTGCCAGGGCTGTGGGCACGACGATGGCGGAATAGAGGAACGTGCGCCCCATCGACGGCCAGAAGAGTTTATCGTTGAAGAACGCTCTGGCATAGTTGTCCACGCCCGTGAAGCGAGGCTGGCCCACAATGTCATATTCGGTGAAGCTAAGGAACATGGAAGCCAAGACCGGGCCGCCAAAGAAAATGATCAAGCCCAAGATCCAAGGCAGGGCAAACAGATACCCCTCGATGGCTTCGCGCATTTGGAGCTTTGAATTAGCGCCCACAATCTTCGCCAGCAACGACGGCGACCGGGGCCGTGACGCGGTTTGTGCTTGTGCCATGGCTAGATACTCCCGACTCTATTCGTAACCGACTCTATTCGTAACGTAGACTTGTTGCAGAAAAGGAGACCATCTGTCTTGGTGTGCGCTTCCGGCTTTCAACCGATGCGCTCAACGTATGGGCAGGCGTGTATCTGTACCCGGTGTGAAGCCGTACAGTTATGGAGCCACACAGTTATGAAGCGGTACAGTGTTGGCCTTGTCGATGGGTGAACGTCGATGGGTGAACGGGTACAGCCGAGCAGCAGGGGCCGGGAATCTTGGGGGAGCACGGTAACTTGGCATATCGTGCTCACATGCCATCCCTGCCCATGCGGATGGGCGAAGATGCTTGCGGCTCATTTGCTTGAATGACTGGAATTCGTTTGTACTATAGCAGGTCTGGTAGAGAATAAAACCCCCTGCCGGACATCCTTTGGACATCCTTCGGACATCCCCGGCAACAAGAAGCCTGTGACGGAAAGAGTACGCCATGACTGTTTCAGAGTCTCCCAGCGGAAATGCTGCTGCACGCGACGTGTACGAAATGCTCACGGGGTTGAGATGGGAGCTTTTTGAGTGGCTGCCGCTGCCGACGACCTTCATCGCCGTCTATGGGTATCTGGTGGCGCTGCGTCATTTTGGCACACTGCCGCTTGTCGTCCTGGTGATCGTGGGCGGGGTCGTCCTGTTCTCCATCACCGCGAGGCTCGTACAGTCTCGCTGGCCCAGCGCGGCCATCGCCATCTATGTGGGCGGCTGTGCGCTGGGCGCGGCTGCGTTTACCTGGTTCTTGGGGGGGACGTTATTTGTCGTGACGCTCCAGTTGAGCGTGGTTCTGCTGTGCATGAGTCTATTGGGGCCGGGGCCAACGCTGGCGGTTGTCCTGCTCTTTACAAGCGTGCTGGCAGGCCCGGCTTTCATGGCTTCGCTTCCTCTGGAAACCGTGCTGGCCCCCCTGAGCGCACTTTGGTTGACTGCCTTGTTTGCGTGGCTGACCAACCGCAATCTATTCGTCGCGCTGGAGTGGGCGTGGAGCAACTATCGACAAGCTAGGGAACTGACCGATGCCACGCGACGGCACAGGGGCGAACTGGCCCAAGCCCTCAAAGAACTGGATAACGCCTACTACCGCTTGGAACGCTTCAGCGTGCAACTGGCCCAGGCGCGCAGCGCGGCGGAGGAGGCGCGCCGGGCCAAGCAGCAGTTTGTCGCCAATGTCAGCCATGAACTACGCACACCGCTCAACATCATCATCGGCTTCAGTGAAACCATCGCGCTCTCTCCCGAATCTTACGGGGTGGAAGATGTGCCGCGTGTTTTCATGGGCGATGTCAATCGCATCTATCGCAGCGCCCAACATCTAAAAGGGCTGATCGACGACATCTTGGATCTCTCCAAGGTGGATGCCCAACATCTGCCGCTCTTTGTGGAGCCTACCCAACCCGCGGATCTGATCGGCGAGATCATCGACATGGTGGGGCCGCTCGTTGACCAAAAGGGGCTGGCATGGGATTTGCAGCTAGAGCCGGTTCCACCCGTCCTGCTGGATCGGCTGCGGGTTCGACAGGTGCTGCTCAACCTAGTCACCAATGCCATACGGTTCACAGAGACAGGGCGCATCATGGTTAAAGTCTGCCAACAGGACGAAGAGGTGCTCATCGCCGTCGAGGATACCGGCCCAGGGATTCCGCCCCAGAACTTGAGCCGTGTGTTCGAGGAGTTCTACCAGACTGATACGACGCTGAGCAAGCGCCATGACGGCACAGGGCTTGGCCTGGCGTTGAGCCGCCGCTTTGTCGAACTGCATGGCGGGCGCATGTGGGTGGAAAGCGAAGTGGGGACGGGCAGCCGCTTCCTGTTTACCCTGCCCCTGGATCGCGCCTATCCCCAACTCAACAGGATGCCCTTTTCCGGCCCACCCGTCAGCAGGCAGCAGGTCGCACGTCACGGTCCGCTGCTCCTGGTCGCCTCATCCGAACCACTGGTGGCGAATTTCCTCAGACGGCATCTGCGAGGGTATGAGGTGAAACGGGTGAGCGAGGAAGATGTGGCCTATGCCGTCTCGACCTATCTACCCCATGCAGTCATCTCGCCCCTGGACGACAGCGCACCTGCAAATGCCAGTGTTGCAGATCCTGGCGCTGTGCAGGAAACAAGCACGGTTCCAGTCATCTCTTGCCCCTTGCCCGACCCGCGCCAGATCGCCAAGGTCTTGGGCGTTGACCGCTATTTGATCAAACCTGTCCATCGCGAGCAACTGCTGAGTTTGCTCGAAGACTATGGGGACCGCGTCCACACCATCACCATCATCGACGACGACCGGCAGTATTGCCAGTTGATGGCCCGCATCATCCGGGCCGCGTCCCGTTCTTATCATGTCAATATCGCCTGCGGGGGTGCAGAAGGGCTGGAGCGGCTGCGCCAGGCACGCGCGGATCTGGTCTTGCTCGACTACCTAATGCCTGGGCTGAACGGCGTGGACGTGCTGCAACAGATGCGGGCAGATCCCCACTTGCACGATCTGCCGGTGGTGATGATGACGGCCCACGACTTGCCCGAAGGAGATTTTGAATGGACCGCGCCTTCTCGGATGCAGGTGGACAATTTGCAGGCGTTTAGTACGACGGACGTGATTGGCCTGGTGCAGGCGCTGCTAGATTCGCTCCCCCCTCCCAGACCTGCCAGCGAACTCGCTCCAACGTCTGTACCAACTCATCCGCGGTCACCGGCTTCTTAAGGTAATGCTGCGCGCCCAGGGAAAAGGCCAACTCCGGCTCATGTAACACGCTGCACACGATGACCGGGATCGGGGCCAGCGTGGGGTCTGTGCGCAGCGCCTGTAAAAATTCCCAGCCGTCGCGTTCGGGCATCATTAAGTCGAGCAGGATCATATCCGGTGGGGCATCTTGCGCCATCCGTAATCCCTGGTCTACGCCCGCCGCGTGGCGCAGTTGGTAGGGATGACCGGCTAGATAGCGCAGGAATAGCTCAAAGAGGTCTTGTTTGTCGTCAACCACCAGCACAGTCATTTTTTGCCACCGGGGCAGGAACACCCACAAGCGGTGTCGATCTGCGCTTTGCGCTTCCCACTGAATCCTGCCTTCCAGCGCGGCCAGCATGGTTTGGACCGCGCTGTCTTCTGTGACTTGGCGCTCGGCATCTTCAAGCTGCCGCGCCCGGTTTGTGGAATACACATCTGCGGGATAGACAAGGTCGAGGCCGATGCCGATGTGCTGGGAAGTCACCTCCGCCAGAAAGGTCATGCATTGGATCGGGAGATGGTGGATGCTTTGGCTGGCAAGGCTGAGAACGATCTGGCGCAGCAAGGGATAGCTAAGGGGCAGCGGCGGCAGCGACGGCGGAATCTCCGCCACCAGTTCGACATGGTGCTGTCGGGCCAATCCGCCCAGCAGGGGCAGCAATTTGTCAAAGAAGCGG
>CAZZNG010000080.1:0-10226 GCA_964655505.1 uncultured Litorilinea sp.
ACCGGCGCGGGCGCATGTGCAGCATATGCCCATCTCGCGAGCAGATGGGCATGAAGCTCGGAGCGTCCCGGAAGGTATCCCCCCATGAGTGCGGTTACCACGTTTAATTCTTCATATGCATTTGAAAGGAACCTCGGCCATGCCTTTGCCGACCCGTGCCGAAGCCTATGCCCTGCTGTGCGAATGGATCGAATCGGAGAGCCTGCGCCGCCACAACTTGGCGGTGGAAGCCGCGCTGCGCGCCTACGCCCGCCACTATGGCGAAGATGAAGAGCTATGGGGCATCACCGGCCTTTTGCATGACCTGGATTACGAACGTTTTCCAGATATGAACGACCAGGAGAACGGCCACCCGCGCACCGAACTGCGTCTCTTTGCCGAGCGCGGCTACCCGCCGGAGATGATCCACGCCATCGAAGCCCACGCCACCTTCTTGGGCGTCCCGCGCCAAAGTCGGTTGGACAAAGCACTGCTGGCCTGCGACGAGTTGACCGGTTTGATCCTCGCCTGCGCCTATGTGCGCCCGGATCGTGACTTGCGCAACGTCAAACTCAGTTCCGTCAAAAAGAAGTGGAAAGACCGCGCCTTCACCGCGGCCATCGACCGGGAAGAGAACCTCCGCTTCATCGAGGAACTGGGCGAGCCTTTTGACGAGCACGTCGCGCGCGTGCTGGCCGCTATGCAGGGCATCGCCGACGAGCTAGGGGTCGGGGGTGATGGGGCCGGCAGCCGCAGCGGCGCGTAGCCGGGCCGCTGCCTCTTGCCACCAATCTTTGGCCGAGCGCGGGTCCATGAACGAGCCTGAATCGCGCACCGCCACCACCACCGGCGCGGTCAACGCCGTGCCCAGGGGATCGTCGTCGGTCAGCGCGGGCAGCGAATCGCGCCCGGCCTCATCCAAACTGCGGTAGAGCGCCAAGAGGTTGGGATCGACACAAAAATTGTCCAAGTGGATCAGGTAGCCATGCGCGGGCGAATCTTCACGCGTGTAGGTAAAGGTGATCTGCTCCTCTTCGGCATAGAGCACCAGGGCAATGTAGCCGCCGGGCATGATGTTGGGCCGCCGCGCAGGCGGGTAGAGCGTTTCACCCCCCACGGTCACCATACTGACCGCGGTGTATTCCGGCGCAGCGAGCAGTTCCCCGCGGCAGCCAAGCTCCGCGGGCGCGTCGCTGCACTGCCAATCCCAATCATGGACTCGGTGGAGCGCGCTGAACGTGGGCACGCGCGGCGGTCGAAAGAGCGCGGCCAGTTGCGGCGCGTCGTCATCGGTCGGCCCGTGGATGTTCACCAACTGGCGCAGGCCGGGCAGCGTGACATAGCCGCGCACAGCCAAATTCAGGTCCGGGTCGTCGGCGGGTGTGTACGCGCTTTGGCGCGGCCCGCCTTGAACCGGCAGCGCGCTGTAGCTGTTTTCCGAGGTGAGGGGGCAGCGCGCCCGCGCATCGGTGACAATTGTGGGTAAATAGATATGGCCCAATGGCGGCACGACTGTATCCGGTATGTCGGGTGAAGCGGGGGGCTGCGCTGCCTGCGCCATGAGACGCGGCGTCATCCCCCCCGGCCCGAACAGCAGTAGATTCCCCACAAGCAGACCCGCGATCCACGCGCCGGTCATCCATGCACGCACTCTCCACACGCCGCGGCGACCCGCGCCGGGCGCGCTGCGCCATGCTTTCCCAGCCATGAGCAGCTTTCCCCTCCTTAGTAATTGAATAATTGAGTAACTGAATAATTGACGCTGCCTCAAGTGGCAGCGCAGATGAATGGGCGCTAACATCTGAGGCAGTGCGGGTAGGTTGGCGCTACCTCAAGTTGTAGCGGCTCTTGTTGTTTTATAGGTTGTTCAAGGGCTTGGTCGAACTTCTAGAAAGTTTAGGGCGGCGCTGCTGTCTTGATGGTGGATTTATTCATGCCGCTTATTCATGTCGCGCGGTTGGCTCAGTTGGTGTGGCTGTCACCGCGGGCACCGGCGCAACATCCAGTTTCACAGGCCGCGGCAGAGCGGGCGCAGGGTCAGCCGGTGCGGACAGCGACCAGCTGTATGTGCCGCCTAATGCGAGGCCGGTTAACCCGGTCACCACATCGCGTGCGCGCAGCAGCAGGGCGATGCTTGCGCCGTAGCTGGGCGGCAGCCCTAAACTGCTCATGGCGAGCGCTTGTCCCGCTTCCAACACACCCAACGCGGCGGGCAGCGGCAGCAGGATGGCGATGCGCGCGGCCACCAGCGCATAGATCGCGTCGCTGAAGCGCAGCGGCAGATCGAGCAAGCGCGTCAGCAGCCAGAACTCAGCCACGATCCCCAGCCAAACCACGGTCGAAAGGCCAATGGCAGCCCACACCGTGCGCGGGTGGGTCCGGCACAGCCAGATCGCCTGGTCTTCGCTGCTGCGGATGGCCGCCAACCAGCGCGCCGCGGCTGCCCGCTTCCCGCCCAGGTGGTACAGCGGCCCCGATAGGGGATGCCGCCCCAGCATGAGCCAGATGAGCGCCAAGCCGGGCAACGCCAGCAGGATCAGCGCGTACAGGGTCAACTGCCGCCCCAAAAACGCGGGCAACTGCTGATGATTAAGCGCCAGCACCAGCACACCCCCGGCTAAGAAGGCGAAATTGACCAGCATTTCCAGTAGCTTGTCCAGCGCGACCGCGGCCACCGCGTCCTGCACAGGCACGTTGTGGCGTGCGCTCACAATATAGACTTGATATGGCTCGCCGCCAAAATGGGGGCCGGGCGTGAAGTAGCTAATGCCGAACGCGGTCAGCCGGTAGCGCACAAGCTGAAGATAGGCAATGCGGTGACCCTGGACGCGTAGAAAGAGCCACCAGCGCGCGGTGAAGGTGGCAAAGACAGCCCCATTGGCCGCGGCCAGCAGCAGCAACTCATGCGGTTGCAGGTTGGTCAGCGTGGCCCAGGTCGCCTGCCAGGAGATCGCACGCGCCACCCACCAGAAAAGCAGCGCGACCACAACGGCTATCAGCGCCTGACGCCAGGTGAAACGCAGTCCCCGTCCTGTCAACCACCGTGTTACGAACCACCGTGTTACGAACCACTGTGCTACGAACCACCGTGCTACGAACCACCGTGCTACGAACCACCGTGCCATCAGGTCACGTCCTCATGCGCGCCAGGGCGACGGCGCAGCAGAAACTCTTCCGGCCGCCACAGCGCCGCGTGGCCGCTGCCTGCATGGGTGACGATGATCGCGGCCACCAACAGCCACGCATTGCCCCAGATGTCGATCTCGTTGGCCGCCAGATCAAGCCAGGCCAGCCCAAGCAGCGGCAGCGCGGCGACGCGGCCAACGATGCCCAGCAAGTAGGGGAGCAAGGCCAGCCCGCAGAGCGCAACCAAGGCCCACAGCCACGCTGACGGTTGGGCCGCGGGGGACAGGAGCGCGCGCCAGGTCGCCATGTCGGGCAGCGCCCGCGCCAGCAGACCGATGGCGATGAGGGTGCCGCTGACGCGCGCGGCCAATGGCAGCCAGCCTTCCACCAGGTTCTTGATCGTGGCGCGAAAGCGTTGATAGCCGCGGCTGCTGGGGTCGATTGCGCCGCTGACCACCAGCCAGTCGCGGCCAAAGCTGAAGATCAAGGGCAGGGCAAAGACAATGGCCGACAGCCGCGCCATGGGACCGGTGAAGATCGGCCACAACGCCACGCTGATGAACGCGGTTTGATAGCCTGCAATGATGCGCCGGTTGCTGCTGGGCGTCATGGCATAGACGGGCAGGCCGCGACGCTGGCGCAGCCAGATTCCCGCAATAAAAAGCTGGCGCGAGAAGGCCAGCGGTAAATACCAGATGGGCAGCGCCCGATAGCCGATGCCGAGCAAGATGGCAATGAAGACGCCTAGCCCGTCGAATTCAATGTCGAGGGTGCTGCCCAGTTTGGTTTCGTAGCGGGTGATGCGCGCCACGTAGCCGTCGACATAATCGACCAGCCGGGCCGCGGTGTAGAGGAGCGCGGGCATCCAGCCGAGCCAACCGCCGGGCCGCGGGGCAAAGAGAAACCCGGCCAGCAGAAAGAGCAGCCCGCCGCAAGTCAGGGTGAGCGCCGTGCCGTAGCCAAAGCTTGGCAACAGCCGGTTGCTTTCCGGCGGGTGATTTTGGGGCAGGGTCAGCCACAGGATGCCCAGTTCCACCAGCATAATAGCCCCGGCCCAGCCCAACCACTGGCTCGCATTGCCGCCCACCCAATAGCGGTCAACCAGCCAATAGCCTCCGGCCAGCCCGCCGAGATAGAGGAGCGCGACCCACAGCCAGCGCCGCCGCAAGCGCCGCAGCGCGCGGTCGTTGGCCTCTTCTACGCCGTTGGGCTTGTCCACCATGACAACAGAGCCGGACATGATGCGCTTTCTAAAGGGAAATAGGCCGCTATCAGCCCCGCTCGGGCTGGTTGAGCACGGAGCCGCCCAGGGTGATGAGCGACGCGCCGATTTCGCGCAGACAGCCGTCTAGATCCGCTTGGATGCGCTGGGACGGCAGCCACAAGAGCGCCCAACGTTCATCGCGGATGCGCGCCTCCTGGGTGCTGGGTGGGGGCGACTCGCCGCAGTAGATGCCCAAATTGCCGCCACGCGCGCGCAAGGTGATGTCCACGGGCCGTTCATCCACCAAGCGGTTTTTGAGCGGGCGCAGCCGGTTGTCGCGCAGCGCGTGCCACAGCTTTTGGAAGGGGTCTTCCGGCAAGAACAAGTCGCGCACATCCTGGCTGGTCAGCAGCCGGTCAAAGGTTGTGTGGATAAAGGTCACGCGGCGCATCGTCTTGGCCCGGATCGGCTGTTCCAAGCGCTGGAGCGGACCCAGGTCGATGCAATAGTAGTAGTCTTGGGCGCGAGGGTGGTCGCTTTCCGCGGGCAGCATCTCCGCGCGGGTGAGCAGCCGATAGCGTCGAGTCGGCGCGTAGAAGGTGACGCTTTGGGCTTCGGGCTGGTCGCCAAAGGCCCCGGTCTGGTAGAAGGCGATGAAGTCCGCGCCCACGCGCGGCGGCGCGCTGCGTTGGGGGATGCGATACCACCCCTCCGACGCGGCCCGGCGCATGTCGTCCTGGTTGTTGACCACAGCCACCAAGACCGTGCGGCGGCGTTGTTCGGCGGTTGCATACGAGGCGGCAGGCTCTTGGATGTTGCTGTTCACGCGTAGGCTCGCAGGATCATGTACAGGTGGTTACGCTTGAATTGATGGGAGATCGGCGCGGCGGGCATAGATATCGCCCGACGGCCCGTCAATGGGCATCTTCAGCAGTTGCTCGCGCATGGCCGCGGGGGGGATCCATTCGGCGGCCTGCCACGCGTGCGATTCGCCCATGAACCAGTTATAGCGATAGTCGCCCAACTCGGCCAGCCGTTCGAGGCAGGCCAGGGCAATGCCGCGCGCGGCCGGGATGAACTCGAACGAGATCAGCGGCAGCGGCTGTGAAAGCCCGCGCAGCACTTCGGCTTCGTAGCCTTCCACATCGATCTTGCAAAAGACCGGTGCACCGTGTGTCTGGATCTGCTCGTCGAGCGTTGTCACCTGCACGGTCGTCTGCTCCTCCCAAGCGACATGGGCAAACGAATCCACGCGGCGCACTGCATCGATCCAACTGGGCGAGAGGGTGCTGACAGTTGGGTTCTGCTCCGAGATCAACAACGTTTGTTGGCCCCGGATGCTGCCCACGGCTTGATTCACCAGGGTGACGTTCGGCGTCTCGCCGTAGAGCGTCTGCAAGAGGCCGTAGCAGGCGGGCTGCGGCTCGAAGGCGACAACCCGCGCGCCCAACTTATGCCAGACGCGGATGCGGTTGCCCACATGCGCGCCCACATCGAAGCAGAGATCGCCCGGCCGGATCAAGGTCGCATAAAAGCGCGCCATCCGGCGCAGTTGAAACGGTTTGGCGTAGTAGATCACGAGTGAGCGCAGCAGCCCGACCCCGCGCCGCACCCGTTGGACCGAGGGCGCTAGATTCATGGATGGATACTATAGCTTAGTCGAGCGGCTTTGGCAACGCGCTTTTTATTACCCCTGATCCGGTTGTCCCCTTGTCTTGGGGACATCTCCCTCTTGCGTCTTCGCGCTTTTGCGCAACGATCAAGATATGCGCGCAGCGACGGTGAAGCGGCTCGCGGCGTATGGGCCGCATAAAGCGCCGCAATCAGCCGCCCCCGCGCAAGGAGTCAATGCCATGCGCCGAATTGTCTTTGCGGGGCTTGCCTTGCCGGTTCTCTTGATCTTGCTCTATGTCTTTGTGGCGCGCCCCTACCACGTCCATTGGGGCGCGACCGCTGCTGAAGTGGCGATGGACCTGCCAGGCGACCAGTTTTTGACCGATGCGGTCTATGCCACGTCTACGCGCGCCGTTACCATCCACGCGCCCGCGCCCGTGGTCTGGTCTTGGTTGGTGCAGATCGGCCAGGGGCGCGGCGGTTGGTACTCCTACACCTGGCTGGAGAACCTCTTTGGGGCCGAAATGGAGAATGTGGATGCCATTGTGCCATCCTTGCAGGCGCTGCAGGTGGGCGATCCGATCCTGTACACGGAAATGGGGCTGCACGCGACCGTCGCGCTGGTCGATCCAGGCAGGACGCTGGCGTTGGAAGGGGGCTGGTCCTTCAATTTGCTGTCCATCGACAGCCAGACGACCCGTCTGATCGTGCGCTATCCCGCCATAGACCCGCCCATCTACTACTACACGCTCTTGGAACCGGCACACTTTGTCATGGAAAGCGGCATGTTGTTGGGCATCAAACAGCGTGCGGAGGCTGGATTATGATCCGTTTAACTGGCAGTACGCCATTGGCCGCACCGCGCCGCGGCGGTGCGCGCGCCGGGTTTGCATCCGGTCGCGGCTCCTGGGGCCAGATCGTCCGCTATGGCGCGGCAACCGGCGCGGCGTCGGTCATGGCCTATACGCTGCTCTTTGTGGTCTACGCGACTGGCCGCTACGCGATTGCGCTCTGGGCCGCGCCGCCGGATGAGGGGGTGTGGATCACCTGGGCGATCGGCGGGCTGTCCATGTTCATTGCGGGGCTGGCCGCCGCGCTGGTCATGCTGATTCCCGCTGTGCTGGTGGGGATCGCCACCGCGCTGATCGTGGCAGGGTTGGCCGGTCCTTTGCACACGGCACAGCATCCGCGGCGCGCCGCCACGCTAAGCGCGACGGTTGCGCTGGCTCTTGTCCTGTTGGTGCATCTGCCCTTGTTCCAGGCGCGGCTGCTCTCCTGGTCGGGCTTGACGTCGGCCACCTATCTCTTTTGGTTGGGGCTGCCGAGCCTTGTCTATCTGGCGGCTGCCATCGTGCAGACCCAACGGCTTCAGCCTGGCCGCGCTGTTCGACAACTGCCGCAGGCGCGCTGACCGAGTTCGCCTTTCACACAATGCAAACGCCCGCCAGGAGTTCACTTGGCGGGCGTCTGTTTGATCGGGGATTGAATCCAGGCCGATGGGCGGCTTGGCTATTCTTTGACCTGGCGGCGCTGCCAGTCCTCGGCGTAAAGATTGAAGTGGAGCGACTTGCGTTGTGGGTGCGCTGCGATCACTTCTTCGTTGAGCGTCAAGCCCAGGCCAGGCCCTTCGGGTAGGGCGAAGTAGCCATCCACCACTTCGGGCAATCCGGTTGCCGCATCTTTGACAAATGCCTCGGCAAAGTCGTTGAAGTATTCCTGAATCTTGAAGTTGGTGGTGCTGGCAGCCAGGTGCAGCGCGGCCGCGGTCGACGCGGGGCCGCCTACATTGTGCGGTGCAATCAGCACATAGTAGTTGTTGGCCCAGGCCGCCACCTTCTTGGTGTTGAGCAGGCCGCCAAAGTGGGTGATGTCGGTCTGGATGATGTCCGCGGCCTGCATCTCGAACAGTTCGCGGTATTCGAAGGGGGTGTGCAGCCGTTCGCCCGTGGCAATCGGAATGCCCAGCGGCGCGACCGCATCGGCCACCTTCTTGAGCGCAGCCGTATTTTCCGGCGGCACTGGCTCTTCCAACCAACTTGGCTTGAAGGGCGCAAGCTCGCGCGCGAATTCGATGGCAGTCACCGGATTGAAGCGACCGTGCATCTCGATCAAGATGTCTACTTCAGGGCCGACCGCATCGCGCACCGCGGCGACCAGGTCGATCACCTTGTTCTTCTCTGCGCGCTCCATCTCATAGAAGCCCGCGCCAAAGGGATCGAACTTGAGCGCACGGTAGCCCCGTTCCACCACCCGCCGCGCCGCGGCGTGAAACTCTTCGGGCGTGCGCTCGACCGTGTACCAGCCGTTGGCATAGGCTTTGATGCGGTCGCGCACCGCGCCGCCCAGCAGCCTATAGACCGGCTGGCCCAGGGCTTGGCCGATGATGTCCCAACAGGCTATCTCGATCAGCGCGATGCCGGTCATCACCAATTCACCGGCGCGGCCGTAATCTTCGAGATACATGCGGTTGACCAGTTGCTCGATGTTGAACGGGTCGCTGCCCAGCACATAGCGCGGCACAGCCTCTTGCAGATAGCCGACCACCGCTTCGGTGCGGTTGATCACGCGCGCGTCGGCCACGCCAACCAATCCCTCGTCGGTTTCGACTTTGACAAAGGTGATGTTGCGCCACTCCGTGCCCATGGTCATGGGCGTTACATTGGTGATCTTCATGGGTGCATCCTCCCAGGTTGTGGGGCGATCCGCTTGCCCAATTCGCGCGCTGTGCTAGCCCTGAACAAGCGACTGCCCGCCGTCGATCCACATTTCTGTGCCCGTGATGTGGCTGGAGGCATCCGACACCAGGAAATACATCAGGTCCGCGCACTGCGCCTCGGAGCCAGGCTTGCCCTTGGTCAACGGAATGGTTCCATCGGGATAGTTGACCGGCCACTTGATGGCTTGGTTTTGCAGATCGGTGTTGTCGCGGATCTCGCTGGTGATCCAGCCGGGGCAGATGGCGTTGATGCGGATCTTGTGCGGCGCTAGTTCGACCGCGGTCATTTTGGTAAAGGCAACTTGGGCCGCCTTGGAGCAGGAATAGGCGGTTGCGCCTGTGTTGCTGAACATGCGCGTGCCGTTGACCGACGAAACCACCACAATCGCGCCGCCCTGCTTCTTCAGGTAGGGAAGCGCGTATTTGACGGTCAGGAACGTGCCTTTGAGATTGATGTTGAGCGTCGTGTCCCAATCTTCGGGCGTCAGATCTTCGAGCGAGGCCCACTTGCCATTGATACCCGCGTTGGCGATGACAATATCCAACCGGCCCCACTGGTCGATGATCTGCTGCACTGCATTTTGCATCTGATCCGGCTGGGAGACGTCCGCCTGGATCGCAATCGCTTCGCCGCCCGCGCTGTTGATCTGCGCCGCCACCTCTTTGATCTGGGTAGGGGTGCGGCTTAGGACGGCGACCTTGGCCCCTTCTTGGGCCAATCTGATGGCCCCTGCTTTGCCAAGCCCGGAGCCTGCGCCGGTGACAAGGGCGACTTTTTCCGTAAGTGACATTATCACACCTCTTTGTGTCTATGGTTTTGTGTCTATGGTTATCGTTATAGGTTGTGGTTACAAGGGTTGACCGGCTCAAATAATGGGCAAGTACAATCTTCTGGGAAAGATTATGCCGGTCTTAAACTTCCCGGAAACTCGCAGCTTCCGGGAAGATCCGCTTACCCAAAGAGGGTCCTACTGTTTAGTTTAGCAAGAAGCGGTTGTTTCCCCAACTGGAGGGGTTTTCATCTGGCATATTCAGTCTATTCTCATCAATGTTGCGCGCGGCTGCGGCGCGGTCAGCGTTTGTCGCCGTCGCCGCGGATGACGCCGCGCGCCTGGCGCGAGAAGAGCTTGGCGAGATTGGCCTGGGCCACTTCTTCAAGCGTCAGATCAAGCTCGGTGCAGATCTGGGTCAGATACCACAGCACATCGCCCAGTTCATGTTTGAGCGCCTCGCGGTCCTCCGGCGTGATCACCCCATTGTGGTCGCGGAAGATCTTCTTGATCTTGCCTGCAACCTCGCCCGCCTCGTTGGTCAGGCCGAGCGTTGGATAGACAATGGTGTGATTCGTGGCGATCTCGCTCCAGGTGCGGCGCGATTCGCGCTGATAGACGGCAAAGGTGTCGGTTGGGGGGACGCTGTTGGCTTGGTCGGATTCGTGAGACATGGCAGGCGGAGCCTCCTTGCGGTTGTGTCTCCTGCGATGGGTATCCCTCGGGGGCGGTATCGAGCAGAAGAACCGTACCAATGACGCGCAGTGCCAAATCATGCACAGTGCCAAATCATGCACAGTGCCGATCGTGTATAGTA
>CAZZNG010000080.1:10326-20460 GCA_964655505.1 uncultured Litorilinea sp.
CAGTGCCAAATCATGCACAGTGCCAAATCATGCACAGTGCCGATCGTGTATAGTACCGGTCATATACCGTGGCGCTGCGTCGTGCTGAAAACAAACGGCTGGTGCAGACCGGCTTATTGTATCATCAGGCGCTTGCGCCGCGGCAACATATAGGCGCGACAAACCGCCGGACAGAGCGCCGCGCCCTATCTGACGGTTTCTCTTTACTTGGCTCGGAAGAACGGATCGAGCGTCGCGGCCCGGCTAACGGCCCGAGACCACCGGCGGTTCAGGGGCCAACCCCATCTCTTGCAGCAGACCGGCCAGGGCAAAGTTGCCGCAGAGCGCGATCAAGGCCGGGGTGAGTAGAAAGAGCGGCAGCGTGATCGCGATGCTGATCGCGATAAGCAAGAGTTGGAAGACCAGCATGAGGAACGAATAGAGCGGGTTTTGCAGCGCCAACAGCGCGGCATTGCGCAGGATCAGGCGAATGTCCGGCTCGTCTTGCTGCCAAAAGAGGGGAAAGAAGTATTGGCCGATCATCAATGCAAAGAGCAGCAGCCACATGCAGACAAAGGCCAAGAGGCGCAGCCAGCCCGCGGCGCCGAGGTAAAAGACAATGCTCACGCCGATAATAATCGGCAGCAGCAGACTGATCAGATAGAGCAGCCAGCCGCGCCCGATATAGCTGCGCGCCGCTTCCCAAAAGAATGAACTGTCCACGCGCTTGTAGTTTGCCATGCGGTTGGCGACGTTGTTGACGCCCAAGGTAGCCGGTGCAGCCGTCACCACCAGCAGCGTTCCCCCCCACCAGACGACGCTCATAAAGACGCACAAAAAGAGTTCATCGTAGGCCGCTTTGAGAACGCGGCCCATCACCATAAATGCTTTCATTGGCGTTGGCGCATTGGCTCCATATTAGAAATATTAGAACTTGATCATTGCTGATGCGATTTTCCCAGAGGCTTGCGACATACCCTGGCGGATGGTGTAGACGGACTTTTCATAATATCCATCTCGTGAACAGATGGATGTTATAAAAAAACATCTTGCAAGCAGGTAGGCGCTTACCGGGAGGTAGGGATCTGGGCCTTACTCGATGCTGGCGGCTTCTGATCCCGCGGCGACGCTCTCTGGCTTTGCCATCGCTTGACGGGTTGGCTATAATTTCCCTCTACCAACCTTAGCATTGTTTTGATGCGAGGACGGGCAAACCCGGGCCGGCGGTTGGTCACAATTCACGCGAGGCGAACTTGGAACCATGACACTTGATGCCCATTCAAACGCCAGAAGAGCGGAAGCCAAAACCATCCTGGTAGGTGTCGCTTGGCCCTATGCTAACGGCGAGAAGCATATTGGTCAAATCGCAGGCGCATATTTGCCGCCTGACATTTTTGCGCGCTTCCAGCGCTTGCGCGGCAATAAGGTTTTGATGGTGAGCGGGTCGGATACCCACGGCACGCCCGTCACCCTGAAGGCCGAGGCCGAAGGCATTCCCACAGCAGAAGTGGTCGATAAGTACCACGAACTATTTGTGGATGGCTGCGTCCAAATGGGCCTGACCTTCGACCTGTATACCCACACCGACACGCAGAACCATTGGGATGTAACCCATCACATGTTCCTGCGCCATTTCGAAAATGGCTACATCTACAAAGATGTGCAGCAGCAGTTGTACGATCCCAAGGCGCGGCGCTTCTTGGCTGACCGTTACGTGGAGGGCACATGCCCTTTCTGTGGCTATCCCGAAGCGCGCGGCGATCAATGTGACAACTGCGGGCGCATCTACGACGCGCTCGAATTGAAGAATCCGCGCTCCAAGCTGACAGGCAATACTGACCTGGAAGTGCGCGAGACGGAACACTTCTTTCTTGACATGGGCAAGCTCAACGAGCCGCTGTTGGCGTGGATCGCCCAAGACAAAGATCACTGGCGGCCCAACGTGCTCAACTTTACGCGCGGCCAGCTTGCGCTCAAAGAGCTGCGCGGGCGGCCCATCACGCGTGATATCGATTGGGGCGTCACCATCCCCATCGAGGGCTATGCCAACAAACGCATCTATGTCTGGTATGACGCGGTGATCGGCTATCTGAGCGCGGCGATTGAATGGTCGCAGTTGACCGGCGACCTTGAAGCCTGGCGTGAATGGTGGGATGCCAGCGTCAACCCGGAGGCCTTGATCTACAATTTCATTGGCAAGGACAACATACCCTTTCATACCATCATTTGGCCGGGCATGTTGATCGGCTACAATGACGGGCCGCCCCAGCCTGACCATTCCACCCTCAATCTGCCCTATGACGTGCCCGCCAACGAGTATCTGACCTTGGGCGGCGACAAATTCAGCACCAGCCGCGGCCGCGTGGTCGGCTTTAATACCGTGCTGCGCGAGTTCCAGCCCGAAGCGTGGCGCTATGTGCTGACTGCCATCGCGCCCGAAAACTCGGATGCAGAATTCACCTGGCAGGAGTTCATGGACCGGGTGAACAATGAATTGGTCGCCAACTGGGGCAACCTGGTCAACCGTGTCTTGGGCTTTGCCTATAAGCGCTTTGACGGCAAGATCCCCACGCCGGGGGAACTGGATGCAGCGGATCGAGCGTTATTAGATGAGATTCGCGCCGGTTTCGACAGCGTGGGCGAGCTTTACGACGCGGTCAAGCTCAAGGCCGCTCTGACCGAAGCGCGCCGCCTAAGCCAGCGCACCAACCAATATCTGAACGACAAAGCGCCGTGGCAGACGATCAAAAGCGATCCGGCTGCGGCAGCCACCAGTGTCTATGTGGCGCTGCAGGCCATTGACTGGCTCAAACTGCTCTGGGCGCCTATCCTGCCCTTCAGCGCCGAAGCGCTGCACAGGATGTTGGGCTATGACGCGCCCATCTTTGGCCGCCAATATACCGAGCGGGTGGAAGATGCACGCGGCAGCCATCTCGTCTTGCGCTATGACCATACGCCTGCAACCGGCAAGTGGGAAGCGGAGACGCTGCCCCCCGGACAGGCCATGCGCCAGCCGGAAGCGCTCTTTGTCAAGCTCGACGACGAGTTGATGGCGTCTAAGGTGAGCGCCGTTGCCTAGTTACTAACAGCGCGGCGGTTGCACAGCCGTGGTCCCGAACAGCGCCCACCCATGCAACCGCTTTTGTGTCGGGCTGATTCTCGATTCGTCTTTTGTCGCGTGTGTGGTGGGGCGATCTCGCCACACACGCGCCGGATTTTTTTCACACATCCACTTCATGCAGTCACCCTTGAAGGTCACTCTACCATCCGGGACGTTGACGACGCCGCCCATTGTGGACGAAGCGCCGCCGCTGCCTGCCCACCCCAGCACCCTCGCCACCTTTGACCGGCTCTATATTGCCGCGCCCCATCGCTGGCTAGTGGCGCTGCTGGTCGCCTATTTGATCGCCGCGGTGGGCTTTGCGCGCTATACGCCCGCTTGGCAAGCGCCCGATGAACCGGCCCATTACAACTACATCGCCCACATTGCCGAGGGCAAGGGGCTGCCGGTGCTAGAGTATGGCGACTATGACCAGAGACTGCTGGAGCAGCTACTGGATTCCAAATTCTCGCCCAAGTTTCCAATCGAGAATGTGCAGTATGAATCCTATCAGCCGCCGCTCTACTACCTGCTTGCCACGCCGGTCTATTGGGCCAGCGGCGGCAGTCTTTTGGCGCTGCGCCTGTTTGGCGTGCTGCTCGGCGCGGTGGGCTTGCTCTTGCTCTATCTTTGCCTGATTGCGGTCTTTCCCGGCAAGTCGTTGATTCCGCTGGGCGCGGTCGCCTTTACGGCGCTTTTGCCCATGCACCTCGCCATGAGCGCAGCGGTCAACAACGACGGGCTGGCCGAAGTGCTGTTGCTGGCGGCCTTTTTGGTCTTGCTGCACTGGATGCGCCGCCGCTTCTATGGCCGCGACGTGCAAGACGAACGGCGCAGGCTTGTCTGGCTGGGCGTGCTGTTGGGGCTGGGCATGCTCACCAAGATCTATGCCTATCTGGCGCTTCCGGTCATTTTGTGGGCCATTTGGATGGTGGTGTGGCTTCAGCCGCGGGTGCAGTCGCCCACGCTGGAAGCGACCCACCTGCGCCCCTCGCGCAGCGGTCTGCGCCAGGGCTTGGGCATGTTGGTGTGGGTGCTTGTTCCCGCGCTCTTGGTGGCGCTGCCGCTGTGGGTGCGCAACGTTCTTGTCTATGGCCTCGACGATCCCCTGGGCATGGTGCGGCATGACCAAGTGGTCATCGGCCAGGCGCGCACCGCGGATTGGATCGCGCGCAACGGCTGGCTGGCCTATGGCGAGCGCGCCATGGGCTTCACCTTCAAGAGCTTTTGGGGGGTTTTTGGCTGGATGGGCGTCTTTATGGACGAGCGCATCTATACCGCGCTGCTCATCTTCACCGGCGTGATTTTTATGGGCGTGCTGTGGGCAACGGTACGCTTCATCTCCGGCAGCCCCGACACCGACATGGATCTTTTCCAACTGTCGGTCTTGATCTTCTTTGGCATCCTGCTGGGGGTGGTGACCCTGAGCTACTTTGGCTATAACATGAAATTCATGCAGCACCAGGGGCGTTATTTCTTCTGGGGCTTGCTGCCCATCAGCACCATTGTCGCGCTGGGCTGGCGCGAGGTGTTGCAGCCCCTTCAAGGCGCGATCACCGGCTTCTTGGCGACTGTGCTGGCTGTGGCAATGGTGCTATCCGGCACGGTGACGGGCACGCTCAACAAGTGGACGGGGCTGTCGATCTCCCTTTTTGCCCTGATTTTGCTGGTGCAGCCGCTGCTGTTGGGTGGCAGCAAGGATACGCTGCGCTGGCTGCCGCGGCGGGTCAAGCGCTGGCTGGCGCGGCCTGTGCTCGCGGCCATGGCGCGTGTGGGCCGCACGCTGGTCTGGGCGCTGCCCTTTATCCTGCTGCTCTGTCTCGACCTGCTGATCCCGTTCTGGTTTATTCAGCCGCAGCTAGGCCGTTGAGCGCCTACCGCCAACTCACCGGCAGTGCGTGCGGTTGGGTTGATTTGGGCTGGTACTGATAAATACGGGTACTGTTAAACGCTGGTACTGTTAAACGCTGGTACTGTTAAACGCTGATAAGGTGTCGTTTATGCAAGCAACATTACGCATGCCGCGATCGGCTGCGCGTATTCGCCGGACTCCCTTTGACTTTGCGCTGCTCTTCACCCTGGTCATCCTCTGCGCCGTGGTGGGATCGGTCGTCTGGTGGCAGGTGTGGCACGTCAATCGTATCTATGCGGGCGTCACCATCGGCGGTGTGCCCGTGGGCGGCCTGACGCGCGCCGCGGCCCTGGAGCGTATCGACGACTCGCTGCTGCGCTATCCACTGCCCTCCATCACCGTCACCCACGCAGGCCGCCAATGGCCCATCACCGCGGACGACGCGCGCGTCTCGACCGACCTGCTGGCTTCGGTCAACCGCGCCTACTTGGTGGGGCGACAGGCCGATTGGCCGGCGCGCCTGAATGCACAGTTGGCCGCGGTCCTGGGCGGCGTTGATATTGCGCCCGACGTGGTGTTGGATGTGGGCCAACTGCGCTACACTGTGAGCGTCATCGCCAACGAGGTGCGTACCCCCGCGCGGCCAGAGACCAAAGTCGGCGACGTGACGCTGCCCGCACAGCCCGGTTATGATGTGGATGTGGAAAAGACAGTGCAGACGCTAATGGCCGCGATTGAGGCGGCAGAACCGGGCGAGAGCGTGGTCACGCCGCTGGCGGTCGTTGAACAGGCTGCGCCCCCGGCTGACGCTGCCGATCCAATCGCCGATCCCACAGCAACCCCCGCGCTGGATGGAGCAGCCGCCACAGGCGCGGCCGGGCGCACGCTGCCGCTGCTGCTGCGTGACGCCCAGTTTGGCCTGGAGTTTGCGCTGGACCCGGTCACGATCAACCGCCTGCGCGCGGGCGGCATATTGGACGAAACCGCGCTGCGCGAGATCTTGCAGGGGTGGGCGGCCCAAGTGGACGTGGCCCCGCGCGACGCGCGGCTGCGCTTTGACCATGCCACCCAAAGCCCGGTCGTGGTGCAGACTAGCCGCGCCGGGCGACGGCTGGATGTAGACGCCACGCTCGCCACCATCCGCGGCGCGCTCATGGGCAACCAGCCGTCCGCCGACCTGATCATTACGCCGCTGGCCCCCGCGGTCGATAGCAACCGCGTGGCCGAGATGGGCATTCGCGAGTTGGTCGCCTCCGGCGTTTCCTACTTCGCAGGCAGCAGCCGCGAGCGTGTGCTCAACATCCAAGTGGCCTCTGAAAAGTTCGACAATGTGGTGATCCCGCCCAACGGCATCTTTAGCTTCAACCAACTGATCGAAGATATCTCCGCGGCCAACGGCTTTGAAGACTCGCTGATCATTTGGGGCGACCGCACCGCGGTTGGCATCGGCGGCGGCGTCTGCCAGGTCAGCACCACCGTCTTTCGTGCTGCGTTCGAAGGTGGCTTCCCCCTGGTCGAACGTTACAACCACGGCTACATCGTCGATTGGTACGGCGAACCGGGGCTGGACGCGACCATCTTCACCCCCACAGTCGATTTTAAATTCCGCAACGATACGGGCGCGCACCTCTTGATCGAGCCGGTGGTCGACGCGGCCAATGGCGTGCTGACCTTCAATTTCTATGGAACCAAGCCGGATCGTACCGTGGTAATCGGCGAGCCGGTCCAAACCAATGTGGTGCCGCCGCCGCCCCCCTTGTACACCGTCGATCCCTCGCTGGCTCCAGGCCAGATCAAGCAGGTGGAATGGGCCAAGCCGGGCATGACCGTCGCGGTCACGCGCACCATTACCCAAAACGGCCAGACGCGCACCGAGACGTTGACCAGCCAATATCAACCCTGGCGCGCCATCTACCTCGTCGGCTCGGAGGCGGATATTCCGGCTTCGGCGCGGGCGAACTCGGCCCCGGCGGGCGAGTCGGTCAGCATCGAGGCCGACACGTCCAGCACGGCTCCTGCTCAACCAGCCGCCACACCTGATACCCCGCCGGCAACGGAGGACAGTACGGGGCAATAAACAAAGCACGTCAATGCGCGGCATCGCGACGGGGGCTGCACCGTGAACGGATGCGTGCCGGTTTCAGCTTGGTCGCTTGTCTGCTATAATTCGCGTTATGGCAACCCGAACCCCAGCCCAATCGGCACAACCCGTCGCGACCGCACCCGCGCGCTCAAATCCATTCCGCTGGCGGCCTGATCAGCAGTGGGAAGGCTATCTCTTCCTGCTGCCCTCCTTTCTGGGCTTCTTGGTCTTTGTGGCGCTGCCTGTCTTCGTGTCGCTCCTGCTCAGCTTTGTCGATTGGAACCTGCTGCGCTCGCCCGAATGGGTCGGTCTCAACAACTACCGCCAACTGCTGCTGCGCGATCCGGTCTTTTGGCGTGTGGTGCGCAACACGCTCTACTTCATGCTGACCATTGTGCCCCTGCAGCTCGCGCTGGGGCTGCTCTTGGCTGTCATGCTCAACCAGACGATCCGCGGCGTGCTGGTCTATCGGGTCATCTACTTTATGCCGGTGGTCACGACGATTGTGGCCGGGGCGATTGTCTTTCAGTTCCTGCTCAACCGTGACTTTGGGCCGATTAGCCGGGCCATCTGGTGGCTGGGCGACGTGACCGGCACAGGCATTCAGCCGCCCGACTTTCTCAACAGCACGCGCTGGTCCAAACCGGCTGTCGTCTTGCTCACGCTTTGGAAGAACACCGGCTTTACCATGGTGATCTACCTGGCCGCGCTGCAAGGCATCTCCCAAGAGCTATACGACGCGGCCGAGGTGGACGGGGCCGGGGCCTTGCAGCGCTTCTTGCGTGTCACCCTGCCGCTGGTCAGCCCGACTACCTTTTTCCTGTTGATCATTCAAATGATCGGCGCGTTCCAACTCTTCACCGAAGCGTACACCATGACGCGCGGCGGCCCGGCCCAATCGACCCTGACTGTGGTCTACTATATCTATCAAAACGCGTTCCAGTTCGGGCGCATGGGCAAGGCATCCGCCATCGCCTGGTTTCTCTTTGTTTTCATCTTCCTGTTTACCTACTTCCAGACCCGTATGCAGCGGCGTTGGGTATATTACGAGACAGACGCATGACCGCGGCCCCGCTTTCCCCATCGACAACATCGAGCCTCCCTCCTGCGCGGCGCATCCCGCCCTGGGGACGCTTGGCGCTGCATCTTCTGTTGATCTTGGGCGGCGCGGCTGTGCTGCTGCCCTTCTTGGTCATGTTCTTTGTCTCGCTCATGCCCAAAGAAGTGATCCTCTCGCGCCGGTTTTCGCTCGACCTGATCACCTTTGAGAACTACTTGGAAACCTTTGCGGTCGTGCCCTTTGGCCGTTTCTATCTGAACAGCCTTTTTGTGGCGACCGCTACCACTGTGATCCAAATCCTGACCGGGGCGCTGGCCGCCTATGCCTTTGCACGGCTGCGCTTCAAGGGGCGCGACACGCTCTTCTTGCTCTATCTGGCGACCTTAATGATCCCGTTCCAGGTCACCATGATCCCCAACTTCATCCTCATGCGCTATCTGCGCTGGTACAATACGTACCAGGCGCTGATCCTGCCCGCCGCGTTCAGTGTCTTTAGCACCTTTCTCATGCGCCAATACTTCATGAGCCTGCCCATGGATCTGGATGAGGCCGCGCGCATGGACGGCGCGAGCAGTTGGCGTATCTGGGCGCAGATCATCCTGCCGCTGTCGGGGCCGGTGGTGGCGACGCTGGCGATCTTCAACTTCCAAGCCTCCTGGAATGACTTTCTCTGGCCGCTGATCATCACCAACAGCGAAACCATGCGCACCATTCCCATTGGCCTGAGTTCGTTCCAGGGGCAATATAGCACCGAGTGGCATCTGCTCATGGCCGGTTCGGTTGTGGCGCTGCTGCCGGTGTTGATCATCTACATCATCGGCCAAAATTGGTTCGTGCGCGGCATTGCCCTCTCTGGGATGGGGGGGCGCTAGGCCCGGAACCGGACCGGCCTGTTCAACCGCGGCGTCTGTTTGTCATATACCTTGTGTACAGCAGCCGTCTGGTTCGCCGCGAAACGTCTGTGCTGTAGTGGGCGTATTCACTACACCTATCCCACACAGCATTTCACCCGCGCGCCGCAAGGCGCGATACCGTTTCACCAACGCGTCATGAGGCGCTACATGAGGAGGAAAGCATGATCCGCAAACTATGGCTTAGCTGCCTAATCGCCGCATTGGGCGTCATGCTCTTGGCGATGGGCGTTTTTGCACAAGAAGATGATATAGAGGGCATAACGGGCGAACTGGAAGGCCCGACCGTGCTGCCGGTGACCCGGCCTGTCACTGCCACAACGCCCTTCACGCTGACCGTTTTGATCCCAGGCGACGATGGCCCCATCACGGTCGAAGTGCCCATCATGCTGCAACTCAACATGTCGATCTCCTTGGGCACCAACTTGACGCCGACCGTTGCGACGACGCCAACCGTGGGCATTGTCGGCGCGGGTGAGAGCCTCACGGACACAGAGGAGATCGAAACCATCCCGGTGGTGACCGAGGAGACGACCCCCGCGACGCCCCCGACTGCGACGCCCATCGCCACCCCCATCCCCACTGTCGCGCCCACAGCCACGCCTGAGGCGCTGCCGACCTCCACGCCCATTACAACAGCAGAGGAAGCAGTGGACGAAACCGCTGACGAAACTGGTGATGAGGGCACAGAGGGAACTGAAGCCACGGCGACACCCGTCCCCACCGCAGCCCCAGAGGAAACAGAGGAGGGAGATGAGGAGGGTGCTGATGAAGGCGCAGGAGAGGGCGAAGGCGTGACCATTGCGCCCGTCTGCCCCGATTCGCGCTCGGTCATCACGTCCCCAGGTGTCAATCAAGTGGTCTCCGGCGCTGTCTCCATCTCCGGTACAGCGGTGCATGAGAATTTCCAATATTACAAGATTGAGTATGCCGAAGGTGCAGACCCGGACAACACGGCTGAATACGCCTTCTTGACCGATGGGCGGGTGCAGGTGTCGGATGGGCTTTTGGCGACCTTTGACAGCACTGGGTTCACCAATGGAACCTACACGCTGCGGCTTTCGGTAGTGGATAACACGGGCAACTTCCCGCCCCCCTGCGCGGTCACGGTGGTGATCGTTTCGGCCACCCGATCGAGGCCCTGGTCGA
>CAZZNG010000081.1:0-20305 GCA_964655505.1 uncultured Litorilinea sp.
CCACACCGCCGCGGTCTTGTCGCGGATGCCGCCGAAGTTGCTGGCCCACGCCGCGGCCAGGCCTGCCACCGCCACCACAAGCAGGCCGATGGGCGAAAGCAGCGCGCCCAGCAGCGCGGCGATGGCCGGAATCGCCACCAAAAGCGGCCCGGCCGCGGCCAACACCGCGGCAAACGCCAGCGCTGCGTTGCGTACTGGGGCAGGCAGTCTGCCAAAGCCTTCAATCAGATCGGCAGCGCGGCGGATTAGGGAACTGATGGTGTCGGTCATGGGCAAAATGGCATCCACCAGTGCGGATTCCACGTTGCCCTTGAAGTACTCCATCGCACCGGCCAGGCCCCGCATCCGCGCGTCCGCGACTTCCTGCGCCGCGCCTGCCTGGTTGACCTGCTCTTTCATGTTGGCGAATTCAGCGCTGCCCGCTGCGATTAGGATGTTGGCCGCGCGGATGGCGTCTGCGCCAAAGAGGGTGGTCAACGCCTGGTTGCGTTGCGCGTCGGTCAACCCCGCGGTGGCCCGCTCCAACTGGCCTACAATGTCCTGGAAGCTGCGCATGGAGCCGTCGGCGTTGTAGACCTGGACGCCCAGATCTGCCATCACCGCGGCGGCCTTGTCCGTGGGCGCGGTCAAGCGCATGAGCATGGTTTTGAGGCTGGTTCCCGCATCACTGCCTTTCAAGCCGTTGTTGCCCAGGATGGCAATGGCTGTGGAGAGGTCATCAATGGGCTGCCGGTTGGACGCAAAGACCGACGCCGACATCTGGAACGCCTGCGCCATGTCGGTCACTTCGACGCTGGACGCATTGGCCGCGGCCGCCAGCAGGTCGGCGACGCGACCCGCCTCTTCCGCGGGCAGGTTGAAGGCGTTGATGGCGTTGGCAGCGATTTCGGCAGCTTGCGCCACCGAGAGGTTGCCCGCGGCAGCCAAGTCCAACACGCCGCCGATGGCTGCCATCGTCTGCTCGGCAGTGAACCCGGCTTTTGCCAGTTCGAGCATCCCGGCCGCGGCCTCCCCAGCGCTAAACGACGTGTCCGCCCCCAGCTTCAGCGCCTGGGCCTGCATCCGCTGCATTTGGGCTGTCGTTGCGCCCAGGATCGTCTCCACCTGGTTCATGGACTGCTCAAAGCCTGCCGCGGCCTTGAGGCCTGCCCCGGCCACAGCGGTTAACGGCGCGGTGATCGCCAGGGACATTTGCCCGCCCACGCGCCGTAGGGACGCAGCAAGCGAATTGATGCTGCGCTCCGCCGGTTGGGTGGAGATGACAATTTCGCCGTAGGCTGACCCAAGCGATAGAGGCATGATTCAAACAAAAAAGCGCCACCGGATTTCTCCAGTGGCGCTGACCTAACAGCTTACCGACTCTTCAGTTACCAGATGCCCGATGCAGGCACGGTCATCTTCTTGGCGGCCATGTGCTTCAGCGAGCGGAAGCCGCCCGTGTCCTGGCCCTGCGGCGCATCGCGCAACAAGTCCTGGAGCCGGTACAGGGGATGGCCCTGCTTGTCCCGCTCGGCCAACTTGCCGTCGATCCAGCGACCGACCGTCCACGTTGCCAGGTCAAACTGGAACGCCTGCCAACTATCGGGCGGCAGGCCCAGGAAACTGCTGGGCCGCTGCCCGTAGCGTCTGCCTAATTCATCCAACTCCCACAGGTTCTGCTTCTTCTCGACGAAAGGGCTGAAGCGACGTGGTCACTTCGTTGGCCCACTCGAAGATCGCCAAGCGGTCTTGGGACGGCAGTTCGGTCACGTCTAAGCCGTCCGGCCCCACAAGGCACGCCTCGCATACCAAGTTGATCAGCCCCACAAACTCCACAAACTGATCGACCGTGACCGTGGTGCTTTGCCCCGCCTTCAGCAACGCGTCGATCTTGGGCTTGAGCGTGGCCGGAATCTTGCCCTTTTCAGCCAAATCCAACATCGAGACGCGGCGCACCTGCACCACCAGCCCGCTGGGCAGGCGTGCCTCCTCACCTTCTTGCTGCCGCTTGCGCCATGCTTCTAAGTTCATTCTCCACTCCATTCAGTCGGTTATTGTCAACACACTGACATGAATAAAGTGCATCCACATAATAATTATATATATATGTCGATGTACTTTATTTGTGTGAAATGCTTCACAATTGGCTAGGTGGCTGGCAAATCCTCTGCGGTTTCGTGCTGAATGATCTCGAACAGCCCGTTCGTGCCGTCGTCAATGGCGATGCCGCTGGCTTGCGTGACCCAGAACTCGCCGTCGCCCAACTGGCCTTGGATGTTGGTCAGCTTGGCTTTGAAGATTTTGACGTGGATGTCGTCCGCGCCGTCGCCCACGCTCTTGCCGTAGATCTTGAAGTAGGGAAAGACCTCCAGGCCGCCGCTGCCGGTCAGCGTGCGCGTCTGGCTGGGCGTTGTGCCTTCCTCGGTCACGGTGCGTCCGGTCATCAAGGCGTAGGCTTCCAGGCTGATGCCGCCTGCCTCCATCTCCCATTCAATCGCATCCGAAAAGGCCACCACCGCGATGGTCTTGTCGTCGCCGGATAGCTCACCGCTTTTCACCCGTTCGTTGAAGCTTAGGGTGCGCGCCGCGGGTAGATCGACCTGTGTCGGCGTGCCGCCGATGCTCACCAACTTGACGTCACGCAGCCCAAAGGGGCGCTGTCCGTAGCTCACTGGCTTGCCTCCTGTTCATCCTCTGCCGGTTGTGCGTCCGGCTCCTGCACAAGCGCAAAGTCCCCGTTTGCCAGCAGCCGCTCGACCATTGCCTGGCTGGTCACGGTCTGTACGTAGCCGTTGGCGGCGTTCCACTCATACGGCTCGACGATACGCCGGTGCGCCGTGCCGGTGTAGCGCACCCGCACGCCTGTACCCTTTGCCATCGATGCCTCCATGCCTTATGCAGCCCCTTTACAGACGTTGAATAAAGTACATCGACATATATATATAATTATTATGTGAATGTACTTTATTCAAACCCATCTTGCGGTCCTGTCAGCCCCCCAATTCCTGGTAGACTCGCTGCAATTCAGCCGCGTAGTAGGCCACCTGTCCGCTGCCGTTATACAGCAGCGCCATTGTCCACCAGTCCTTGCGCTGCATGGCATCCACCAGCCCCTCTGTGTTGTGGCAGTAGGCAAAGAGGCCGACCAACTGATTCAGTTCGCTTGCGCTGTAGTCGTCGAACATGGCTTCAGGCGACGGGTAGCCAACCGTGCCGTGGTTGAAGCCCATGATCTGCCCCCGGCCCATGCTGATACTGCGTAAGGCTGCATGGCGGTTGATGCTTGCGGCAAAGTCAAAGGCTGCCCATTCCGCCGCCTGTCGCTGTTCAAATGAGCCGTCCACATGGACAGGCTGCCAGGCTTCCTGCACCGTGCGCCGCCACTGCTGGTCTTTCCACGGTTCGGCCTCGTTATAGCGGAAGTGTTGGGCGAACCAGGCGTCATTCCCAAGCTGCTGCCGGAAGATGTGCGCCTCGAAGCGGATCACCAAGCGCCCATTCACCAAGCCGTAACCGCCCGATTCCACCTGTACAAAGGCGCGCGCCAGCCGCGGCTCGACACCTACCACCCGCGCCAGCGCGGTGACCAGCCAGTCTTCAGGCGACATATCACCGAAAACGGCGTAGCGGCGCTCTGGGGACGTTTTTTCGTCACTAGGTGTCGTTGGGCCTAGAACATCCGTTTCGTCGCTCTCTGTGCGATTTTGCGGCGTCTGCGGCGGCGGTTCGGCTGCGGCGACCTGCCACACCAGGCGATAGCTGGTGTGGATGTTCCACTTGGGCTGTTCGATGCTGCCCAGGCCCAAGCCATGCACCGCGTCGGACGGCTTGCCGTCGGCAATTGCCACATTGTAGGCCGGGGCCGGGTTGTAGAGGGCAAAATCGACCGCGTAGGCTTCGCCCGGCTTGGCCTCGCTGCGCTTGATCTCCTGACCATCGGGCCACCAGAAGCGTACCGGCACGCCCACGATGCGCTGTCCCTGCGCGTCCAGCACATCCACAAAGACATGGTGTCGGCCCTGTGCCTGGCGCTCGTCGAGCCACTCGGCGCGCACCAGCTTCCAGTACGGCCCGCCGTCGTCATTCACCGCCGGGTGCAGGCTGGCGTGGCGTCTGTTAAGCCGTTCGTCCCACACCCGCTGCGGCGGCTGCTGATTTTGTGCGTGATTGACCTGTACCATTGGGATATACACCTCATGGTTCTGCTTCGGCTGCTGGCCTACGGCTGCAACCACCTGGGGCGCGCGGTAGCCCTGGGCAATGGCCGCGCGTAGGTCGGCATGAACGCCTGCTTTATTCTGAAAGCCCCACTGGTCGTGGTCCTGCCAGCGGTAGAGGATGCCTGCTACAATCGGCTGGCCCCCGCGCTGATTCCAGGCGTCGATCTCCTGATAGATCGCCTGCACCACGCCGGTGTCGGCATCCACCCACGCGTCGTATTCGTCGATCTCGGTGATCAGCACAGGCAGGTGGCGCATCGGTGCCGGAACCGCGTGGAGAAAGTCCTGATACACCCGGAAAGAAGCGTGCCGATGCTGGAAGGGTGCATCCATGCGCCGTTCGCTATGCACCATCGCCGGACTTGCGCCGCGCGTGTAGGCGTGGAGCGTCAAGCCGTCACATTCGCCCAACAAATTGAGCATGTCGGCAAAGTACTGCACCCAATCGCCCGATTCGTTGCCGGGGTACTTTGTCTCTGCGTTCCACGGCCCCACTGCCGCGGGCAGGACTTGATGCTGGCCGCCCACCTGCTTGATGGCATCGCGACATAGACGGAAACACGCGGCATAGTCTTGCGGTGTGATGGGCTGGCCCTGGGGGCGTTCGACCGGGTGGTTCGGCTCGTTGCCGATGATCCAGATGACACAGCCGCGACTCTGCGCCACAAAGCGGGCGCACGTCTGGGCAAAGGCCGCATATTTGTCTCCCGTGGGGATCGTGCCTTGCCCATGATGGGAATAGTTCAACCGCGCCACCACGCCTAAGCCCTGCCGCGCCAGGTCGCTGTAGTCGGCTCCCTGCACGCGGTCAGGGTCCGCGCCGATGGACTCGGTGACAAGCACCTGGCCTTTGCCGGCCAAGAGGCGTTCGCCCCCGCGGTCATGGATGCCATAGATATAGGGCGATAGGCCCTGCATGGTTAGCCCCCTCTCTGTACCGTCGCCACATAGCGGCTCATGGCCATCGCTGCGCCCAGGTCCGGCTCCTCTTGGTCGAGCAGGTCATTGGCGTGGCGGATGTCGTAGCAGCCGCTGCCGTCGCTCGGCGCGAGCTTCGTGCGGTGCAGCAGTTGGTACACCCGCTTGCGCGCCGCTTCGATGGCTGTGTAGCCGGTGCGGTCGTAGAACCAGATCGCGAGATAGAGCCGCCCGCTGTGGTCATGCGGCCCCCAGGGTGTGGCCGTCTCCTGCTTGACCAACGCACAGGGCCGCAGCTCGCGGCGCTGATCGTAGGCATCGGGCGTGGCCTGGCGGCTGATCTCCACGGCCCGATGTACCCCGCCGGTCAAGATGGCAGTCAGCGCAGCATCGTTTTGCAGCAGGTCCACAACGGCGTCAATCATGGCCTAGCCTCGAAAGATGGCGTCTAGCTCCGCCTTGAGTTCAGGCAAGTGCGCGAGGATCGTCTTCATCACAATGCTGAACCTGCCCTGGTTCGCCAACTCTAACCAAACTCCATAATCGATGTCTGGCCCGTGACTGAGGTAGATGACCACCAGCTTTTGGGCCACGTCCCGTTCGGCTGCGCCAAACAAGCCGCTGCGCGCGTTGCCGGTGCGATCCGTCCACGGCGCGTTGGCGCGGGCCTCGTTCTGCATGATGGCGGCGATGCGTGCCGCCACCGCGGTCACGGCGACGATCACCCGGTCGCCGTACTGTTCGATGGCCCGCGCCAGGTCGCTGGGCGGGCGCACCCACCTAATGCCTGTTTTGGTTGGTGGCACTCTTGTACTTCCCGCCCGGCACGCGCGCCAGCGCATCGCGCAACACGTCCGGCACAGGCAAACCGGCGACGGCCGCGTTCTCTAAGATGCTCATCAATTCATGCACGACATAGAAGCCCGCCACGGCGCTAGCCAGGGGTACGCCGATGGCCGGTTCGAGCCAAGCGGCCGCGGCAACCAACAGCAGCACAATCGCCTTCTTTGCTGTGCCGCGAAAGCTCACCCTGGAATCCAGGGCCGCGTCGATGTAGGCCGCAAGGATGCCCGTTGCGGTATCCAGCACCATCATGCCGATGAGTACCTGGACCATGAGCGGTAATCCTGCCCATAACGCGGCCGCAAACGCGCCGATCCCCTGCAATGTGTATTTGCCGATGTTCACGATCTTCTCCTGTCTCACCGCCTACAGTATGATTCTCGCCTCCGCTACCACCATCGCCCGCCGGTTGGGGCGCACAAAGTCCACTTCATAGAGTTCACCGTGATCATCGTTGAAGCGATCGCCCTTCTGAATATCCAGCGCCGTATCGCCCAACACCACCACCCGCTGTTCGCTCTGCTCAATGGCCCCGGCGTCGGCACGCCGGTTGGTCGTGCCCTGGCGTGCCAGACGCACCACCTGGACAGGCAGCGTGGTCGCGCCGCGACGGATTTCAATCGAGATGGCGTTGTCATCCCGCACTTGGCGCAAGTCTGCGGCCATGCGTGACCAGTCGGCACCGCTCATGAGGCCCATATCGCGGCCTCCGCTCCGGCTTGCGCCCGACTGCCATAGCCTTTCTGCGCCTGTACCGCCCGTTGGTACTGCGCCAGCAAACTGTTTGCCTGGTTCGCCAAGCCCTTGCCCTGGTTGCTTTTGTCCACCATCTCGTCTCCGATCTGGTAGCGCCAGCCGTCCCCGGCCACCGCGCTGGCCTGCTGTGTCAGGGCCAGGTATTGGGCGTAGAGCAGGGCGAGGCGCGCGCCGTTCTGGGTCAAGGCAACGTACTGTTCGCTGCCCGCTTCGCCCGTCAACGCGTACAGCGCGGCATAGCGCAGCGTGCGCGTGGCCGTGTAGACCGGCGTAGGGTAGAAGGTGATCTCGCTGCCCACCACCTCAACCCGCTCGCACCAGTCCGCCCCTACCGGCACAAGGCCGTTGGAGCCGATGATGACGCCCTCCTGCACAGGACCCATGAGCGGCTCCAGTTCAATGAGATAGAGAAAGTCACCCGGCAGCGCATAGGTCGCCGTGCCGCGCACCACGTTAAGCTCCGTTGTGCGGCGCAGGGGCACATCTTGCCCCAGTTGCAGCACTGCATCCTGGACATGCTGCTCGTAGTCAGCCCCGGACGGCACACCGTCACGCGGCGGCACCGCGGCTTGCAGGCGGCTGACCAGGTCGGCGAGCGGTACAGTCACGCTAGACCTCCACCAGCCCCGGCTTCATCTGATGGCGACGGATCAGGCGCATGTCGCCGGGGTAGAGATAGCGCCCGTTCACCAGCACCGGCCCGTCCGATGCGTTGCGCACCGTGACGCGCGCCGTGGGGTGGGGCCGTTGCGCCGGTGCAGGGGGCGCGGGCTGGGCCGTGTCTGCATCCTGGGCCGCCAGCGCCTGCGCCACCGCGGCCAGGATGTCGTCAGCCGACGCGGGGCCGATGCCGTCAATGGCAATGAGGCCGTCGCGCCCGGCCTGTTGTACCTGCTCCACCGTGTCGAGGCCCGCCGTATGCAGCAGGTCAGACAGGCGCTTGGACAGGTTCAAGTCTTGTACCTGCATGGCGACTGTGCTCCTTGCCTAGCTGATCACCACATGGGCGACCTTCTCCACCACCGGCACGTCCGTGCCGTTGTACTCCTCGGCGTAGTATTGGTCTGCGGCCAGCAGCTTGCCGTCCTGGAAGCTGGGGAACGGCCCCTTAAGCTGCATGGCTTGGAAGACCCGGTGCATGACCAACTCGCGGTTGGCGGTCAGGATGTGGCTGTCGGGAAACTCGGTGGTGCTCCAGATGGGCAGCGCCTTGACGCTTCCGGCAAAGCCCGCAGCATTCAGCACAGCGTTGGGGAATCCATCGCGCTTGAAGCCCGACCAGTTGGACAGCACATCCGCGTTGGACTTGGACATGATGATGGCGGTGGGCGTGTAGTAGCGGTTGTAGACCTTGACTTTGGCGTAGCCGATGTACTCCACGAGTTTGTCCAGCGTGTCGCTGGCGCTGTTCCACGTGCCGCCCGCGTTGTTGGGCTGCTGCAAGCTGGCGGCCAGCGCCAGGTAGAAGATGTCGCGGTCGATCTTGATGCGAATCTGGCGCACCAGCCCGGCCAATGTGCGTGTCACCGCGTCGTAGCCCAACTGGGAGCGGCTGAAGACAATGGCCTCGCTGGAGATCTGCGTCGCCAGCCGATCCGCGGCGATTTCCAGCATCTTGTGGCTCAAGACCTGCTTGGCGCGCTCGATGGGCTGCATTTCGCCCTGGCGAATGGCGTCGTAGGTGTAGTCCACCTGGAGCGCCTGCCCGTCGGTGATGGCTCCCGCCGCCAGTGCCAGCAAGCGACCCTTGCCGTAGTCGATCACGTAATCGTCGCCCTCGGTGTAGGTCGTGTCGCCCGCGCTGTTGGTCACGACTACTGTGCCCGGCTGCAAGCGCGCATGGGCGAGATCGACCCAGGCGTCCACGTCGGCTGTCACCGCTTCGTCTGTCACGCCGACCGTGGAGCCGCTCTCTCCCTGGTACTTCTCAAAGTAGAGGCGCGCCGGGCTTTGGTCGGTCGTGCCAAAGTCAAAGACATTGGCGGCTACCAGTTCGGGGAACGCCTGCTGCACGATGGTGCGCATGACGGAATAGGGCAGATCCAAGTCGGATGTGGTTTCGGCTTCGTCGAAGAGCTTGGCCTCTTGCGCCAACTGGCGGCGGAACTGCTCGTCATAGAGTTCCAAATAGCGGGCCGCGAACCGTTCTGCGCCAAATTCGGCTTTTGCCAGGTCGCGGCGGTGGCCCTGCCCCGCCTTGACCAGCGACTCGTTGATTTCAAAGGCCGCGCGCACGTAGGCGGGCTGCCCGGTCTCGCGCTCAAAGACCGGCCCCAGCACTTGCACGCCGTCCTTGCCCATGCGGGCCAGCTTCGCCGCGCTCATGATGCCGTCCCACTCCTTGCGCTTGGCCTCGACCAGCGGCGCGACGTCCTGGGGCGTCTGCGGCTCGGCGGCGCGCACCGCGTCCACGAACAGCCGGTTCATCTCGTCGCCGTAGGCCAGATCCTTGGTGGCTTCCTGGATGGCCTGTTCCACCGCCTCCTGGCGCTGGCGTTCCTCCAGTTCCGCTTTGGCCGCCAGCGCCTCCTTCACCGCGTCTTCCAGGTTCTCTGGATCGACGCCCAGGCTCTCGGCGAAAGCAGCCTTCTCCGCTGCGCTGAATTGCTGCAGCAGCGCTTCGCGTAGGTCAGGCTGCTCTTCCAAAAGCGCCAACAGTTCCTTCAGGTTCATCGGTTGATCCTCCTGCTCTTGCATAGGCTCTGATTCATCACCCTGCGCTGCCTGTCCGTTGTCGGGGTCTGCCTGTCCCTCGTCCTCCGGCTCGGCATCCTTGTCTTCTGGCTCTGGCTCCCCTCCCTCCGGTTCCGGCTCATCTTGCGGCTCCTGGCGGCTTTCGAGCAGCCGGGCATACGGATCGCTCGGTTCGGACACCAGGTCGTAGCCGGTGATGCGCAGTTCCTGCACCTCTTCGATGGTCTGGCCGTCCTCCTCGATGCGTTTGGAGACGCCGTAGCCGCGCTGCGACACGCCGATGGGCACGCCGTTTTCGACCAAGACCTGCACGTCCTTGCCTTTGGCAGTGGGCAGGATGACGCCTTCGAGGATGACTTGCCCCGCGGCGTTGAGGGCCGCCTGCTCCCACTTGACCACCGTCTCTAAGATGTGGGGACGTCCGGTCTTGTGGCTCGGATGTTCCGCTTCGCCGGTGAGGATGAGGAGCCGCCCCTGCCCGGCACTTTCATGCAGGTGACTGTTCAGATCGGCCAACGCTGCCGCCAACACGGCACGCGGGTAGCGTCTTCCATTGCCGTTCACCACGTCAGCGGTGATGCCGATGGCGCGGACGCGACGCCCGCCGTTCTTGCTCTCGCCCAGCAGCGTCAGCGTCTGCGCCACGCTCTCGGTGAGGCGTGCGCCCGTCTTTGCCAGGCTTTCGCCCACCGACTCGTAGCGCACCACGCGCTGTACCGGGATCGGGTCGCCAAAGGTGATGCCGTCCTCGCCCCGCTGCCAGGGGATTTCCCACGCCTGCCGGTCGCTCTCCGACTGCCAGCTAAAGGCAATCAAACGGTCGCTGAAGGTGAAGAGCACGCCTAAATGTTCCGCCGGTCGCCCCGGCCACCCGTTCAGCGCGTCCTCCAGTTGGCCGCGCAATGCCTCATAGCTGTCGCTCACAGTCACCGCTTCGTTCAGCCCAAAGTGACGGCGTAAGGCAGCCAAGAATTCTTCCCGTGTCATCGCTTGCTCCTAGTTCAATCGTCGCACCGAAAAGTCATCGCCGTAGAGGTCTGCGGTGGTGGCAAAGGCTGCGCGAAACATGAGATCGCCTGACCGAGCACTGGCCGGGGCCACGACAATATGGCTCCTCGGCGTCCAGTCGGGATACACACCGTCCAGCATCAGCCAGTGTTCGGTGAGGTAGGTCGCCCCGTCTGGGTCGCTGAACCAGCGCGCGGCCAGGATCATTTCCGCCGCGCCGCTGCCCTTGACCCACAGCCCCACGCGATATCTGCGCCCGCCTGCCACCGGATAGACCCGGCATCGCCAGTCGGCCAGAGCGCCTGCGACCGTCACACGCAAGCTGCGGCTGCCGCTGTGTCCCTGGGTGGCCCACTGCGTGCCGGTCAGCGTGTGGAACCAATCGTCCGGTTCACTGGTGCCCAACTCGGCACTGGCATTGGCGACAAGCTGCGGAAAGCCCCGGCTGCCCAGCAAGAACAGCAGGCGGTTGTGGCGGCGGCGCATCATTCCACCCGCACCCAACAGATCGTGTCGCCGCTGTTGGCAGCGTCGAAGTAGAGTGCGGTCAGCGTGCGGGCAAAGACCTCCACCCCTTCGCCTGGGTCAAGCGGAAAGCCGGTGCTGTCGTCCACATCGTCACTGCCGTCGTTGCCGAACCAGACCGTGCCGATGTTGGCCGGGTGCGCCTTGAGCGCAAAGTACGTGCCCGCTACGTCCGGCCCCTGCACCGCTGTGCCTGCGGTGGTCACGGTGATCTGTCCGCTTAGGTGTGGCATGGTTGCATCCCTTTCTACAGTCCCAACGCCCACGGCAACAGGTGGATGGCGTGCGGATATAGGTCATGCAGCTTCGTCGCCATCGTCCTCTTCCCCGTCCTCGTCTTGCACCCTGTTGCCCATGCGCCCCACTTCGACGGGCCGCTGCTGCGCCAGCGCTGCCAGTTCCGCTTCCACATCGAAGTCAGGCAGCACATGGCTCAACAGCCGCAGCAGCGTTTCGTCGGTCAGGATGCCGGTGGCGCGCAGGGTGACAATCGCTTTGGCGACTTCGGCCATGTCGGCGGCTGTGGCTGCTTCCTTGCCTGCCCATTCCGCTGTCCAGGTCAAGCCGCCCGGCCAGATGCCCTTGAGCAGCCACTGCCGCTCCAACAGCGGACGCACGAACGCACCTGTCACCCACTGCGACACCTGCTCCAACGTGCGCCGGTACTGCGCTTCCTGTTCGTCCAGCACGTCGCGGTTCAGATCTTGCCCGTAGCCCAACAAGCTCATGGGCACAGGGCTTGCCAGCCAGAAGGTGCGGATGTGGTGGATCACGTCGTCAATTTCGCCCAGGCGCGCGTCGCCCTGAATGGCTTGGATGGTGGTGCGCTTGTTGCTGAAGAAGTCAGCGATGGCCGCAAAGGGGTCGTCCAGCGCGGCCTTGTTGCGCGCCTTGTACGCTTCAATGTCCGCTTCACTGGCATCCTCCAGGCTATGCACGTACTTCATGCCCGCCCGCGTCTTGCGCCGGATGGCAATGTCCAGTTCGCCTTCGACCATGCGCTTGTAGGCTTTGCGGGCCGAGGCCAGCAGCGGCTCTCCATAGCGGCTGCCTTCGTCCCGGTCCCAACTGGCCTGGATGATCTGCCACTCGGCGAAGAAGGTGGCATCCGTCGGCGGCGTCTGGCCCAGCCACAGCTTGTCCGTCCAGAAGAAGGCGCGCGCCGGGTCAAAGAATTCATCCTGCTCATCCGTCCAGCGGTGCATTTCCAGCGTGGGCTTGCGCGAGACATGCACAATGTCGCCGCTGCGGTTGGCAGCCACCTCCAGGAAGCTGTCGCCGTCGCGCAAGGTGAGCCGCACCCAATCGTCGATGCGCGTCCAGAAGTCCAGCCGGTCGAGCAGGTCGCGACCGATGCGCTGGGCCTCGCGCGCCCGCGGCCCTTCGACCGTCAGTTCAAAGCCGTTCTTGACCGCATCGCGCGCCACGGTTTGGATGATGCCCCTGGCGCGCGGGTCTTCGCGGACCATGCGCCGTGCGTCTTCGATGATCGAGCGGCGGTCTCGCTCGGCGCTGAAGCGCTGCACCAGGGATGAAGGGCGCATGGGCGGCGCTGCCAACGTGGCCGGTTGTACCTGCTTTTCTCTTGGCCGAAACAACGCCTGAAAACGGTCGATGAGGCCCATTGCCCTACCCGAAAATGTCCTCTATGGCTTGGCGGCTCACTACCTGTGCTGTAGCAGCCGCGGCTTCCTCGCCGGCCAGCATCAGTTCGGTAAAGGCCCACACCCTAGCATCCAGCCGATCCGGGCTGTCTTCCCCTGGGACCCAGGTGCAAAGCTGATCTTCCAGTTGGGCGAACAGGCCGACGTGGTGGATGCGCCCCTGCTCATCCAGCGCGGCCACCGGCTCGGCTCGGGTCTGCTTGCCGCGGCTGGCGCGTACCTGTTTGAACGCGACTTCTTTGCTGGGCCGCTTGCCGTCCCGGTACAGCTTCTCGGCAGCGGTGCGAACCACATGCGCCACCATGTCGCCGCCGTTGTTGGTCTCGGCCACAATACGGTCTGCGTTGTAGTGGTCGAACGCCAATACTGCCGCTTCTCCCCACTGGGCTGGGCTGCCCTTGAGCGTCAAGTCGTCCAGCACATAGCCGTGGTCGCGGCTGTCTACCCCTGCCACGATGATGCCCGTCTCGCTGCTTGCGTCGCTGGCCGATGCCGCCGGGTCGATGGCGACTACCACCCGCACTAGCGGCGGATGGGTGCGCTTGCGGTGCTTTTCCAGCGTGTCGCGTGTCCACAGTGCGCCCGGCACGTCCAACAGCAGTTCAGCCAAAAGCTCTTGGCGGCCTAACCTGGTCCCCTCGTACTTCTTGATGATCTGGGCAAAGAAGGCCGGGGCCAGGTTTGCCCGATTCTCGTAGGTGCTGCCGCGCGTGACAGCAACGCTCTCGTCGGCAATCAGCTCGCGAATCAGCGGCGTGGGCCGCGGCGTGGTTGCCACCACACAGCGCGGATCGTCGCCCAAGCGCAGGCCGAACATGAGCATGTCCCACGCATCACGGTCATAGCGCCACGCGGCAAGCTCGTCGCACAGCGCCCAATGGTGCTGCGGGCCGCGCAGACGATCCGGCTCATCTGCCGAGAAGATGGTCGCCACCGTGCCGTTGGGCCAGGTGAGGCGGCGCTTGGACGGCTCATAATGCGGCTTGAACCAGTCGGGTGATACAGCCAAGATGCCGCTTTCGCCTTCCACCAGCACGTCGCGTGCATCGGCAGCAGTTGCCGCCACCAGCGCCCCGCGGCTGCCCGGCATCTGCTCGGCCCGGCTGCGTGCCCATTCGGTGATGGCCCTGGTCTTCCCGAATCCACGTCCCGCGAGGATAAGGAAGACGCGCCAATCGCCGTCCGGTGCAAGTTGCTTGGGACGTGCCCAGAAGGACCAGTCATAGAGCAGATAGCGCGCCTCATCGGGCGTCATCTCCTGGACCGCCGTCCGGATCACCGCCGCGGGCTGCGAGGCGATTGATTCGGCTAAGGAGTTCGTCGCGTGGATCATCCACCGTTAGCTCAAGTTCCCCGCTATGCTCAACCTGCTCCTTGAAGAGACCATGATGCTTGCCCAGCAATTCCAGCGCCTTTTGCGGATCGTGCAGTTCGACCTCGGCTCGCACCTCGATGGATGTGATTTCGCCATCCTCATTGACGTGATGGAAGGTGCGTTGCTTGACCTTCTTGACCAGATGCAACTTGCCCAACAAGGCCGCTTGGTCTAGGTCAATGAGCAGCGGCCCATCGTCCTGCCCACGGCTTAGGAAGTCGCCGATATTGGCGCGTGCCTGCTCTGCTAGGCGCATCAACACTTCATCCGCTAACATCGCTTTTTCTTGCAACCGTTGCTGAACTGCCGCCTCAACTTCAGGTTTTCTCAACGTCTCCCACCCTATTGAGTAGGCAGACCGCTTGGAATACCCGGCGCGAATGGCGGCTTCCGTGGCGTTGAAGCAGCGTAGATATTCTTCGATGAACGCCTGTTGTTTCTTGCTAAGGGCCACGTCGCACCTGTCCAGAAAACAAAAGACGCCACCGGATTGCTCCAGTGGCGTCGATCTAACGACTTACCGATATGGGGTCTGTCTGCCCCCTATTTGCCGCTGACCTCTTGCGCCATGCGCCGTTGCAGGTCAGGCAGTTGTTCAGGACTTGCCGTCTGCATCTGCTGTCGAATCCGAACGCCTTCCGCGGTGATGGTGGCAACCACATACCACTTGCGACAGTAGGGACAGCGGAAACGTTGCTCGGCCCCACCGTCCTTCACCGGACGCTCCTTGAGCTTGGGCGTAAAGGTCTTGCTGCACCCATCGCAGCGTACGCGCTTCACCGTCGTTCCTCCAACCGTTTCAGCGGCGCGTTTTGGAACTGTGTCACTTCAGACGTTTTCACCTGCACAGAGTTACCCTTGCCGTGAATCTCAATTTGCCAGCCGTTGCCGGACTGGGCCAATTCGGGCAATTTCTGTTCCAGGTAGCGCAACAGCGCGCTGAGATCGTGTAGTTTGGGCATGGTCGCCGGAAAAAGAAAAGGCGCTGCCAGGGAATCTAGCAGCGCCGTCGAAACTCGCTGGTCACAGTGTAGAACCAGAACGGATGTTTGTCAAGGGTGTTGGAAAAGCATTCGCTAGGATTTCTGGTCAGGCTTATCTGAATCCTGTGATTCATCGTCGTCGGCTGACTCGGGTTCGACATCTTGTTGTAGAGATGACTTCTAGAAACGACGCCTGTAGATCGCAGAGGTAACCTATGTAATGGACCCCAAAGGCTGGACACCTTCGTAAGGGAAGGATAAACTCCAGACAAGGGGGAACAAGCCATGCCAAAGCGACGGTCGTTTAGTGGGCGGTTCAAAGCCCAGGTAGTCATGGAAGTATTGACCGGCGTCAAAAGTGCGGCGCAGGTCTGTCGGGAACACGGCATCAAAGAAACCGTACTGAGTCGCTGGAAGCAAGAGTTCATCGAGCGTGCGCCGGAGTTGTTCGAGCGCCGGCACGGGCAGAGCCACCAAGATGAGCGAGTGGCCGAACTGGAACGAGTCATTGGACGCTTGACAGTCGAGCTAGAGATGGCAAAAAAAGCCTCACTCTTGCTCAAATCCCAGTCAAACGGCGGCAAGTTATGGTAGCGCAATTGCACACGAACCACGCCTATCCGGTAGCTGCTTTGTGTCGCTTGCTCGACGTGCCGCGCAGCCGCTACTACTATGTGCCAACGTCGTCGTCAGATGAAACGGTACGTCAAGCCGTTGAGGCGGTGGCCGCCATCTATCCGACCTATGGCAGTCGGCGCATCGCGGCGCAACTACGACGAGCGCCCTACAACCGAACCGTCAACCGCAAGCAGGTCCAGCGGATCATGCGTGAGTTGGGCCTGCTGCGCTCGGTCAAGCGGCGCACGCGTCGGACGACCAACAGCCGGCATCCTTGGACGCGCTATCCCAACTTGGTCGAGAATCTCCTGGTGACAGGACCAGAGCAAGTGTGGGTAGCGGACATCACCTATGTGCATCTTCAGACCGAGTTTGTCTATCTGGCGGTGTTGATGGATGTCTTTACCCGTGCGATCCGTGGCTGGCAACTGAGCCGCTTTCTGGATCAGTATCTGACCTTGGATGCGTTGCAGCAGGCGCTGGCCCATCATCATGCGCCGCAGATTCATCACAGTGACCAGGGCGTTCAGTATGCCGCTCATGCCTATGTGGCTCAGCTTGAAGCCTCTCAGACAAAAGTCAGCATGGCCAAAGTCGGTGCGGCCTGGCAGAACGGCTACGCTGAGCGCATCATCAGAACCATCAAGGAAGAAGAGATCGACCTAGCCGACTATTGCGATTTTGCCGATGCCTATGCTCAAATCGGCCATTTCATCGAACAAGTCTATCAGCATAAACGTATTCACTCAGCCTTGGGCTATCTGACACCCGCTGAATTTGAAGCCCAGTGGCGGTCACAGCAGACAACGCTGTCTTAACTATTTCTGACCCATCATCTGTCCAACTTCATGGGTCCACTACACTACCGCACCGGAGCAATGGGTTGTAAACAGGTCTGATGTGGACAGTTTCGCTGAATGTGATTGCATGATCAACAGCAAGTTTACCATCACAGCGATGGTTACGCCGTAGCGCAATTTCGCTTTCTGGACCGTACATGTTTTAGGCTGTAAAATATACTGCCAAAGCTGTCAGATTTCCCTTACCTATTGACATTGTGCCTCCATATTGTTAAGCTGCTGCAAGCGTTATCACATCTCTTTAGTTCCAGTCATTCATCTGCTATATACCCCACATCCAGTTGTACTCCATCTTTTTTTGCCTCGTACTTCGTCACTGAGGACGGGCATTTAATATCTAGAGAGGCGTATCTAGAATGAAAATTCCCCCGAGATTTTGGCAGTACGTGTCCGGTGTCATTCTTATCGTCGTACTTGCTGCGTTTATTATGCTGTGGCAAGATACTCCATCTCTTGTCCAAACCGCACAAAGCAACGAGATTGGTTCGTCTCCTACTCCACTTCCCATGGGAACAATCGAGGAGCATCAAAGTGTTCCTCCTACTCCTACATTTCTACCTCCTACGTTTTATCCAACATTACCTCCAGAAGAAGGCGTCGATACTCCGGAACCTCTATCATTCCCTACATCTATACCCACTCAAGAAGTTACGCCTATCCCTCTTGCCTCGCCGCCTTTTGTAGAGCAGGTACAAGCCCCCGAGATTTCTGTTCAGCTGTTACTACATGAGGGAGATATGATTCGTACCGCAAATTTAGACGGTACGAATTTACAAGATGTCGTTAATGTACATGCGGTGACCGGTCTGCACATTCCCAATAATCAACCTGTTTGGGCCAGCGTAGCACCTAGTGGCAAGCAGGTGGTGCTTGTCTTGGAGAGTTCAACTTCGGAAGATGAAAGTTCGCGTTTTGAAGCCAAAACGTATCATCTCTATCTGATGGATGTGGAATCAGCCCGGATCGAGTCACTAAATGTGCAAGGTGCCGAACCGGCATGGTCACCCGATGGCTCAAAAATCGCCTATTCGAGCAATGGACTGTGGGTAATGGACATCACCTCGAAGGATGTATGGCCGCTCTACCTCTTCGATGAGGAGTCTGCGACTGATCCTAAATACGCAACTAGTATTGACTGGTCCTATGACGGTAAATACATCGCTTTTATAGAAGGCACAGGCTGGACGGCATATACCTTGACAGTTGTCTCTTCAGATCCTGCTTCACCAGATGTAGTCTTTACAGAGAGAAATTCAGGCAAGAGAACAGGAGATGAAGAATTTTGGATGACTGGAGCGAGATGGTCTCCCGTCTCTCATCAACTGATTTATCTTCAGGAGAGTTGGAGCACTTCATATCCTGACAGGACAATAAAGGTGCTGTGGCATGTCGATCTTGATGCAATGCAACCAGAACGGCTTCTGGATACAGATCTCCTTGTCCAGTTCGCAACTTGGTCACCTAGTGGACGATGGATCGCTGCTTTGGGACAAGCTCCGCATGAGCAGGAGAATATCGGCTCGGACATATGGCTGATCAATACAGAAACCAGAGAGCTTAACCGTTTGACCTCATATCGAAATTCTGGGAACACCGTCTTAGTCACTTTCTGGTCCGCCGACGAGAGATATCTTTACTACGTAGTTGATGATACTACCGTGTGGCAACTTGATCTCCAGGACGGCAAACAGGTACAGGTGCCTGTAACCGCTGACAGGGTAATGTTGCTTCAACCTAGAGCTGCAAATTAGGGGAGAGACGCTGACCACTAGGTCCCCTTCTTTTATGTTCGCTTTTAAATCCTATCTAACTCAACTACTCGGAGGAGTGGCAAACGTGAAGTACTTCGTATCCCCCCGGCGTATTTTCCTTGCTGTGCTAACAACCGTAATGCTCACAACTTTCTCCTTACCACTGCATGCTTCTGACAGGATAGAGCGTCCTATTGATGGGGGTGTGGTTAATCAAACCCATCTGTATGGAGAACTATATAACGGATACAGACATCGGGGCTTGGATTTCTCATATGCCACTGGGACTACCGTGAAGGCTGCATACAGTGGATGGGTAGTTCAGTATAAGGAGACCACGTGGGACAATACATATGTGCAAGGTGAGCCATGGGGAAACTTCGTGCTTATCCAACATGACCGTCGGCACTACGATGCCACAACGGATACGTGGGGGTACGTCTATTCGTTTTATATGCACTTGAAATATAACAGCGTAGTTGTTAGTGAGGATCAATATGTTTATGCAGGTCAAAACATTGCTCAAGTAAATGGAACTGGAAATGTCGATGGCCCGCATTTGCACTATCAAGTAGTAGTGCATCCAAATGAGGACACAAAACTAGCCTCACTTGGTGCTGAGAACAGATCCCGAAACCCGGAACTGTGGTTAACCCCTTTTGATTCGTCAGATCAAGATACCGACCCTAATACGGTGACAGTTGTTGGGCGACTATCAGATGCAAACGGCAATCCGATTGCTGGAAAGCATATTGTCGGTCTAGAAAAACCATCGGGAGCCGGGGGAACGTGCCCTGGTGGTCTGTACGGCTTTTCATTGACGTACGCAGCTGCGGTTATGAATCCAGACGATCTCCTGCAAGAAAATTTTGCTACTACAGACGTTGCGCCAGGATCATACGCAATAACAGCATATGATGGCTACAATTTGGGCACATGTCAAGGAACAGGTGGCTCTACGTCTATGGGGACGTATAGTTTCCCCGATGCAGGACGGACATACTATGTTGGTTTACATCCGGTTTTTGTACCTGACTTACGGTATAACGGTGACGGTATAAGATCAACGCTCACAATCCGAAATAACAGTAGCTCGAAGAAGGCGAAAGTAACAACATCGTTCATTGATGCAAATGGCGATGTAGAGGAATCACGCACCGACTCCCTAAACGAAAATGGCAATGTAACGTTCGATGCGCCTAGTTCAATGGGCACCGGTGGCTCAGCACTCATCGTTGGCACAGAGGACATTTCTGTTGTCGTACTTCAGAGTCGCTCCTCTCCCAATGCTATGGACTCGTACAGTGGTATAGATGAGCCTGCAACTGAAGTCATTGTGCCTATCGTACAAAATAACAACAGCGGCTGGCGCAGTGACATATTCATCCAAAACGCGTCTAACGCGTCAAATAATGTAATGCTTGAGTTCAGACAGGCCAATGATACTGACCCAGAGTGTGGAGCCAGTATTTTGAATATGAGGCCCTGGACTAGATACAAAGTAGACGTTGATACTCTGCAATGTACAAGTGCGATATTGTCTGCCAGAATTTTTAGTACTAGCAATGCTCCGATAGCTGTAAGTTCGACTCAGTATCATGGTGATCCAATTGCACAGTTTATGGAAACAGGTACCTCAGGGTTAGCTACACTCGCCATCTATGCGCCGTTAATTCAACATAGAGCCCCCAATCCGCCAGCTAATTGGCGTTCTGGTTTAGGGTTGGTCACAACTTCGGGAGCTGCAAATATGGCTTATTACGACGCTTCCGGCGGAGCAGCTTGCGATAGTGACAGTGAATCATCGATCCCTTACGCTGTACCCAAGATTATCCATCCTGTTCCCCCTGCTGGTTCCTCATGCGCCTATGGAGCTATTTCTGCTGTATTGAGTTTTGTAAGGGGCGCTAATGTCAATCAAATTCATGATACAACGCCTGTAGCCACAACCTACCGAGCGATAACATCACCTTCAAGAACCGTAAATATCGCGAGGCTTGCCGGGCAATTCCATGGATGGAATGACGCATTTGTCGTTCAGAATACCAGTAACAATTCGACAGCGGTTACTGTCACGTTCTATAATAGTGACGGAACCCTAAACAGCACTC
>CAZZNG010000082.1:0-10512 GCA_964655505.1 uncultured Litorilinea sp.
TGAGATAACTTCTAATAGGTTTCAGATCGCCAACCGACAATGGCGTGATGTCGCGCAACCGTTCAAGAGAAACATGTGGCTTCCGGATGCCAATTGGGCATTTGACAGGCTGCCGCGACGGCCTATAATGACCTCGGACCTTTGCGTTTTTAATTTTCGACGAGTACGCGAGATATAGTAGTCAAGGGGTGCGCGATCTACTATATAGCGGGCTTTTGGCGCGATTTCGCGTTGAGGATTTCATAATCCCTAGGTCGGTGGTTCAAGTTCACCCGCCGCCACTCAACCTCAACATCTAGTAGTCCCACCAGTGGTTAAACACAGCGCACTGCGTATTCGTCCCTAGCCATGAAGAGACGGATCTTGTGAATGACTAAGGGACCCATGATTTTTCCACTGCGTTCGACATGTTTTTATTGACTGCGAAGCCCGCCGTCTAACGCCCGGTTCTCCCTCTTTTTTCGCTGGTGCGAAGAGCAAGACATCCACACCTTGCAGCAGTTGACCGCCCACGACCTGCATCGCTACCGGGTGTATCTCGCCCGCCGCAAGTTCTCCAGCCAGTATCAGCACAATCTCGCCCGCGCCTCTCTCAACTTCTGCATGCGGGTATCCTGGGCAATTGGTAATTGATCCCTCATTGAAGAAAGTGGCAAGGAGAAGCTGTCAGCGCTGCGGCTTCTCCTTGCCACCAGAATTCGAACTTGCTGGGGCTTCCGCTCCACGACTGCGTGACGACGGTTAGGGTACGCCGACCGATGCATCAGCGCATGAGCCGCGGCGACTCGATCAAAGGCCAGATCGTCCGTGAGGTGGCTTTCTTCTCGACCTCGATCTGAGCGAAGGCATACATGATGCCGTTTAGCGCCAGCATCTCCTCCTCCTTGACGGTGAGAGGGGCTGCACGCTCACCCTCTCCTACCGCTCTAGTAGGGGAGGGAATATGAGGTGAGCGGTCGGTTCGGTTACGTCAGTTTGTCCGGTACCCATCGCCGTGACGCTTCCAACCGTCGCATCATAGAGTGCACCGTCGTCAACTGGCGTGTCTTTCTTGTTGTGGGATACGCCGACCAGCACTTCGCCTGTACATCACCCCCCATGCCCGTCATCCGCCGTGAAGCGGATGTGATAGACGCGGCCATTGCCCTTGCCGGCCCGCTCCGCCCGCACGTCGGCAGAGGTTTATGACTGTGTTCATTGCGCCATGTAACCTTTCCGCCCTCTCATTTGTCATACCTTCTGAACATGCTAGGATCTGGGTAGTCCGCCTATAGACCCAACAGTCCCGCACAACCTCACGCGAAACGAAGCAGAGCTGTGACCTCCGAAGCAGTGCCACAGACGGATGCCAATGATGCCTTATATCGGCAGGTAGAGGCGCTCTTTGTGCAATACTACCAACCGCTCTACACCTATCTCTACTGTTTAGTGGATGATCGGGAACTTGCTCACGATTTGGTGCAAGAGACCTTTTTGAAACTGGTCCGCACCCGCGCGCAACTCCAAGAGGTGAAAAACCCGCGCGCCTGGCTGTACCGGATTGCCACGAACCTGACGTTCAATCGGCTCAAGCGCAGACGGCGCTTCACCTGGCTCCCCTGGCATTTGGCTGAACATCTATCGTCTGAGGCTCGACAAGACCCAGTCGAGATGGTCGATCGGCGCATGGCGGTGGAAAAAGCGATGGCCGCGCTGCCGCCAGATTACCGCGCGCCGCTTATCCTCTACAGCTATGAAGGATGGCCCATCGCCGAGATTGCCCTGGCCTTGAACCGCAAAGAAAGTACGGTGAAAGTGCAGCTCCATCGTGCGCGCAAGCTCTTTCAGGCAGCGTATACGGCGGAAGATGGTCGCGACGACACAGCGGGAGATTGCCATGAATGAACATGCCCGCATCCAACGCCAGTTGAGCCACTATCACGATCTAGACGCCGGGGCCAAGCTTGCCGTTCGCCGCCACCTGGCCCAGTGCGCCCCCTGCGCGGCCCACTGGATACAGGTACAAGCCCAGGATCAGTTGGTGGCGGACTTTGTGCAGCAGCGGCAAGCCGCGCTGACCGCTGCACAACGCAGTTCCATGCCACAGACCCTTGCACAGCTTTTGGCACGCGACACCCAAGGGACGCGCCCGCCACAGCCCAGCCGCGCGCCGCGGCAACTGTGGGCGGCCGCGGGCATGTTGGCGCTGCTCCTGCTGGTGGTAGGCGCGGCCACACAGATGCCGGTGATTGAGCGGCTGCTACCCCTCTTGGGGCCTGCGCCAACCCTAGTGCCTGCGCCTACGCGCCCAGTGCCGCCCATCGCTACGCCCACTGTGACGCCAACAGCCACCCTATCAACACCCACCCTATCAACACCCACAGTGCCGAGCAGCCCGCTGCCAATGGCGACGCTTGCTCTCAATCCGCTAGCCAACCCTGACTTCTGGGGCTTCTACTTGGGGTATTCCCCTGGCGCGCCCCCACCCCCGCCCTCGTTGGATGCGTTGTTGGCCCAAGCCCCTTTGATCGTGTTCGGCGAAGTCGGGCCGGTTGACGCTTACACGGAATTCGCCACCTATGATGAGAACGGGCAGCCGATCACCGATAGAGAAGGGGACTTCTGGGCCAGCATTGGGTCCACCGAGTTCCAATTGCGTGTTGAAGAAGTGTGGCGCGATGACGGAACCATTGCCCGCGGTGCGCCCCTCATCTTGCGGATGGTCGGTCATGCCGACGCAGTAAGAAAAGCCTGGTCGCAAAACGCTGACTATCCCCTCAGCTATACCGGCGACCGCCACCTCTTCTTGCTCTCACCCTATCCCGATGGGCAGGCGTACGGCTTTTACTACGGCCCGTGGAGCCGCTTGATCGTCGAGGGCAGCGAGCTCTATGTCAGCAATGGCAACCGCGACCCGCTGCGCTTCGCCGCGGACGAGCCACCGCTCACCTTGGACGAATTGAGGCTGGCCGTTGCATCGTCGCCCGCGCCGGTGATCGACTTGCCGGTCAGACCGACGCCGCTCCCCGCGTCCACAGCCGCCACAGCCGATGTCGCGCAGTGGCCCGAATACCGGCATGAGCAGCTTGGCGTCTCCGTGCGCTATCCGTCGGACTGGCAGCCGTGGGATCGAACAGCAGCCGCCATTCGTTTTGGCAAGTCCGGCCAGGACGAGGCATTTAACGTCGTCAATGCAGGCGTTCAACTTGATACAATCAGCGACTTTCTGCAACACATCGAACCAGCGGCAACCTTCACCAGGACGATCCAGGTAGACGGTCAGCCTGCTCTGTTCATGCGCTTTGAACCCACCCAAGCCGCAGCAGCGGGGTATCAATCTGTCGTGGGCATCCTAATGCCCGATGGGCGCGCCATCACAGTCGGCAACAAAACGGTTGACCCGATCCAGTTTGAACAAATCGTACGGACGATTCGCCTGTTTGAGCCAACCCTGCCGCCTTAAGCCAAGTCTACGGAGTGGCCTAACCGCCCTAACGACCCATTGCCCTGTTCCTTCAAAATAGGAGAGGAGTTCCCGTGTCCGCAACGCCGTCTCGCTCACCGCGTATCCTCGTTAAACAGATCACGCTCGTCCTCTGCGCGACTCTCGTCGTTCTGCTGACGCTAGCCAGCAGCGATCTGCTGCCCGCTAGCCGACTCTTCACGCCGGTTGCCGGGCCGCAGACGCTGGAAGAATTGGTGGAGCAGGCGCCGCTGATCTTCATCGGCGAGGTCGGGCCGGTTGTGCGCTATTTAGAGCTAGGCGGCTATGACGAAGATGGCACGCTGCGCGCCGCCCCGATGGACCCGCACACAGGGTACGGTCAACCCAGCGCCGCGCCACTGGCTCCCAATAGTCATGCCCCGTCGGGCTTGCCGGTGACGGACTTCCAACTCTTTGTCGAACAAGTGATCCGCGACGATGGAACCATTGCCGCTGGAGAACCGATCATCGTGCGCGTGGCGGGCGCAGTCACCGCCGAGCTGCACCAATTGGCCCAGTCTACGCAGCAAGCGACGATTGCGCCAGGCGAACGCTATCTCTTTCTACTTTCGCCCAACCCTGACGGCAAGGGTTATGGGTTCTACTATGGGCCGCCCAGCCGGTTGTTGATTGACGAGGAGGGTGTTTTGCGCGTGAGCAATGGGCTGCGTTCGCCTCTCCGTTTTGACGAAAGCGACAGCCCGGTTACGCTGGTAGAGTTGATTCGCGTTGTCGTGGAACAGAGCCCGGAGGCTACCGGCGCGGTAGATACCACGGCGACCAACCGGCCTGTAGTCCCCCTCGCGCCGCTCGTCGATCACTCATCCATCTGGGCCGGGTTTAGGTGGATCGTCCCCGACTCGCTGCAAGCCATGATCGATCCCGCCTCGTTGATTGTCATCGCCCAGGTGGGCGAAATCGCAGCCCAGTTCAATCTGGCAGGCGAGGAACTTACAAGCGGGCAGCCCATGGGCGCGGCCTACGGCCTTCTTCCTGCGCGGATACCGGCAACCGACTTTCATCTGGAAGTCGAAGAAATAATCCGCGACGATGGGACGGTTGCCGCCAATGAACCGCTTATCTTGCGCGTGCCCGGCATCATCGACGAGAACGTCATGCGGCTTGGGATCACCCAATCAAGCCACTATCCCTACACCTTTACTGGCGACCGCTATCTTTTCCTGCTCACGCGCAACCCCGATGGAACCTATGGCCTCTATCACAGCCCGTGGAGCCGCTTGATTGTCGACGGCGACACCCTGCGCGTGAGCAACGGCGCGCAGGAGCCGCTCCAGTTTGAGCCAGGCGACGAGCCGATCACGCTGGATGCGTTTATCGAAGTGGTCGAAAGCTCGACGCCGCCAGCCGTGGCAAAGCTCGACCCGCTGCCACTTGCGCCCAGCGCCCCGGCTAGCCCCTTGGCCCTTCCCACGCCAACACCCGCCATGCCTGCCAGCCCCCTGGCAACGCCGGAAGCGTCGGACGGCACAATACGTGAAACAGCCGTGCGCTACAACCCGCCGTCGAGCATGACCTTGCGTGCGCCGCCTTCGCTGGATGGGTTGTTGAGCCGTGCGCCGCTGATCTTCATCGGCGAGGTGGGACCCATCGAGCAGTATACCGAGTTCGAGACCATGGAAACCGCTGCGCCCACGGTCGACGCCGCCGGCAACGTCATTCCCGGCCAGCCGGTGATCAATCTGCTGCTGCCAGGGATGTCCATGACCGAGTTTCGCCGGTTGGTGGAAGAGGTGATCCGCGACGACGGCAATATCGCTGCGGGCGAACCGATCATCCTGCGCTCAATCGGCCATGTCACTGCGGAAAGCGCCGCGGCGTCGGCCAACGCGCCTGTGCCCGCCACCTTCACCGGCCAGCGTTACCTGTTCCTGCTCTCGCCCTATCCCGACAACCAGGCCTATGCCTTCTACTTCAATACCTACAGCCGCTTGATCATCGACGGCGACATCCTGCGCGTCAGCAACGGCGACCGCGACCCACTGGTCTTTGATGAAAGCGACGGGCCGGTGACATTAGAAGAATTCATGCAGGCGCCCGCCGCGTCGCACGCACCCGCGCAGCCCCATTCACCGCTAAGCGTACCGACTGCCACGGCTGCGCCGGACGTGGCACAGTGGCCCGAATATCGGCATGAACCATTGGGCCTATCGGTGCGCTACCCGCCGGACTGGCAGCCTTATGACCGTTATGCCACCTTCGTGCGCTTCAACGATCCCTATGATTTCGCCAAAGGAGAGGCGTTCAATCTCAGCACCGTTGCCGAAGGCGTTACGCCGGAGACGATCACGCATCTCGCCCAGTACACCGGGCCACCGGCAACAGTGCTCCGCCAACTCATCGTAGACGGGCAACCGGCCCTTTATATTGAGATAGAGGCGGGAACAGATAGCGTCGGGCCGCGTTCACTGGTGGCAATCCTTGCGCCAGATGAGCGCATCCTCTCGGTCACCAACTACACGGTTGACCCGGCACAGTTTGAGAAGATTGTCAGCACGGTTCGCCTGTTTACGCCGGTGGAGTAGGTGATTCTCATGAATATCTTACGCGCGCATCCAAGTACCGCCAGGCGGTTTGTCTCTGTCCTGGGCCTGGCTGTCCTGCTGTTGACCTGGGCTGCCTGTAGCGGCCCGCCCCGCCCCTTCCGTCGTTGCGAATTGCACGGTGGAACGTGGGAGAGCCGCATGCCGGAAGACGGGGACAGCGCCGGGATTGTCAACGTTTGCGTCTTTGCTGACGGCGGCGAATGTACCATGGCCGAGATGTTTGCCTTTGCCTGTGCGCCTGCCGGTGACATGGCAACACATATCACGCCGCGAAGCCCGCTGCCGACGCCGGTTGTCATCCGAACGGGAGATGTGTACCTGGTAGACGACTACGAATTGGCTGATGTCGTAACGGCAGTTCAAGCGTATGATCTGGAACTTTTCTACATTGCGCGCACGATTCCCACAACCGACCCGCCGATGAAGGAGATGATCAACGCCCGCTCCCAGCCGTGGCAGACCGTCGCAGAGCTACGCAGCCATCTGTGGCGCACCAGTGCATCCACCCTGATCAACCGGCAGCAGGCCGAAGCGCTGGTCAGCGTGGACGGCTGTTGGGAATCGCATCGCTGTCCCGACATCTACACCAACCACTTCACCGTCGAGGGCACGCTGGCTACGCTGGAAGCCTTCGCCCAAGGAGCCGAGATGGTGGCGGGCATTGGCGTCGCCAACCCGCCCGACGCGCCCACCGTTCTTGGCGACCCGTCCCAGTGGGTGGAAGAGGCAGCGCGTTAAGGGGTCTGTCACTGCCCGCCCATCCGTGCTAGGCTATCTGAACAGTCATCGATGCCATGCACCTGCACCACCCGACACCATAAGGAGCACCCCCATGCCAATCGCCCATCTTCGCCCACTCTACACCTTGATCCTCGCCTTGCTCATGGCGATGCTATGCAGCGCGCCCGCGTCCGCCCAAGCGCCTTTTGACGGCAGCGCAAGCGATGTACGCAATGTCGAACTGCTCAACCACCTGCCGGCGGGATACAACAGCTTCATCCGCGTGCGGGGTGACTATGCCTATACGTTGGTGGGCAGCAACTTGGAAGTCTACGACATCAGCGACCCGGCCCGCCCCGTCCTGACCAGCACCTTGTCCACCGGAGAATTCTTCTTCGAACCCCATCGCCGCGACCTGATCTTCATGGAAGACTATGCCTTTTTGTCGCTGGAAGCGGGACTGCTTACCCTGGATTTGAGCGACCCGGCACGGCCCGTCATCCAGGAAGCCATTCAGTTGAACCAACGCTGGATCACCGGAATGACCCTAGCCGGAGAGGATCTGTATGTAACCCAGTCTGAGAATGGCCTGCTGATCATGCGAATGCAAGCGGACGGCACGCCGGAGGAAGTTGGCCGCTACACGGGGCCGGAGGGAGCTGGCTTCTATGACATGGTGGTCGCAGACGAAATAGGCTATGTCTCTTTGGCGGTACATGGCGACGACAAATCGCGCCTCGAGATCCATGTGCTCGATCTGGCCGACCCAACCCAGCCCCAACGCCTGACGACCATCGAAGATGCGGGGGGCCTCTGGTTGCAGACCACCCAAGAACGTCTCTATGCCATGATGCCCAGCGCCAGCCACGAGCGCTACGAACTGATCATCTTCGACCGCACGACACCGCAGCAACCTGTGGAGATCGGCCGCTATAGCGATAGCGTCAAGAGCGATCCAATCCATTTCTTCCCCGTTGATCTCGAAGCGTGGGGTGGCTATGTGCTGCTGAACCTGAACGCCCGTTTACAACTCATCGACTTGCAAGACGTGGCAAACCCCAAGCGCATCGACACCGCAGTCGAGTTTCCCCACTACACGATCAAGGGCGACCTGCTCTATCTGATCGCCAATGGGCTGCACATCTACGACTTGACCGCGCTGCCCGCGCTGGACGAGATCGGCGCGGCCCCGTCGTTCTTTAACGCTGTTGAAGCCCTGCACCTGCGCGACGGTTATGCCTTTGTCACGGCAGGTAAACGCTTTCATGTGCTGGACATCACCACGCCCTTCAGCTATACGCCGGTGGCGGAAATCCCGCTGCCCACACTTGGCCGCCTCTGGGGCATGTTGGCCGAAGGCGACCGGCTCTTTGGCACCGTGGAACAGGCCAAGCCCGTCATCAACATTGCCGACCCGCGCCAGCCGACAGTCGAGGGCCAGGGGCATAGTGCTGACGCGACAGTCCATGCTGTGGTGGGTGATCGGGCCTATCTGCTGCAATCCCGTTGGACGGAGAACGATGGGCAGTTGCGCATCATGGACATCAGCGCGCCGGATCACTGGAAGTTGCTGGGCACGCTCGACCTCTCCGGCCAGGCGTCGTCCCTGGCTGTGCAGGCAGGCCGCGCCTATATCCTGTTGGAAGGCGAAGTCAGCGGCCTCGCCGTGGTCGATGTGACCCATGCCGCGCAGCCGCGCCTGCTCGACATCTTCGAGCAGTTCAGCAGCAGCGGCTTCCTGGTTAGCACACCGGGATGGCTCTATCTCATCGCTGCGCCCAACCAACAACGTAGCAGCGTACAGATCATCGACATTGCCGACCCCGATAACCCGGTCAACGTCAGCACCTATGCGGTCGGCCCGCGTGGTCGCTATGGACTTGGCGCAAGGGCTGGTGCCGTGGCGGCCCCGCCTTACCTCTATCTCCTGACTCCCTCCCAGGGCCTCTATGTGCTTGACATCGCCGACCCCTCGCTGCCGCTGGAAGCGGGCCGCTATCACTACATCGGCTCCGGCTATGACATCGCCGTCGACGACCAGGTGATTGGCGTGACCCACGCCTACGGCGCGCTCTCGCTCTATCGCTTCACGCCGTCCGACGAGACGCTGGAAGTCGCCAACACCGACTTACCCATTCGCATGGACGGGGGCAGGGTAACTTACACGCTGCCAGAGGGTTTCGCCTCCACCCCCATCTCGCTCACCCATGCCTCGCGCAGCCTGGGACTCGGCGCGGTCTCTCCGTCGTTGTTGCCCACAGGCATCGTCTTTCGCGTCCACGCTGTCGATGCCGCCAGCGGTGAAGCCGTCGAGCCGGATGGCCCCTTTACGATCACGCTGGACTATGCAGCGCTCGACGTGCCCTTTGCCCTGGACAAACTCATGCTCATGCGCTGGGACGGCAGCGCGTGGCAGCCATCGACGATGGCCGCTAACGCCAGCGAGCAGGTGCTTACCGCCACGAGTAACCAGTTCGGCACGTTCGCGCTCATGGTTCAGGCCCATCAACTCCACCTGCCCCACGCGCCGCAGTGATTCTCACTGGTAGGCTCGACAAGCGGCTTGCAAAGAAAATCCCATTCTATCACTGCCCAACAGTGACCAGAATGGGATTTTCTCTAACAGGTCTTGTGTTCTCTTTGGGCGCGCTTTTCAGGCGGTCTCTACGCGCCAAGCCACATCAATAGGGGCCGCGAATCTCTTGGCGCACCTCTTGCTCGTAGAACTCGCGCAGTTGTTGGTGCAGCGCCTCGGGCAGCGGGGGCAGGTCCGCCGCGGCCACATTTGCCACTGCCTGCTGCGGTGAGCTGGCTCCTGGGATCACCACCGATACGGCCTCATGGTCGAGGATCCAGCGCAGCGCCATCTGCACCATGGTCATGCCCTGCGGCACAACCTCACGCAGTTGCTCAGAGAGTTCGACGCCCCGCTCATAAGGAATCCCGGCGAACGTCTCGCCAACATTGAACGCCTGGCCCTCGCGGTTGAAGTTGCGGTGATCTTGCTCACTGAAGACAGTCGTCTTGCGCAGCTTGCCGGTCAGCAGCCCGCTGGCTAGGGGCAGACGCACGATGATCCCCACCCCTTTCTCCTGGGCTGCCGGCAGCAGTTCCTCTGCCGGTTTCTGTCTGAAGATGTTGAAAATGACCTGGAGAGAGGTGAGGCCTTCCTGTTCCAGGCAAATGAAGCCCTCCTCAACCGACTCCACACTAGCGCCAAAGGCGGATATCAGTCCCTCGTCCCGCTGCCGTCGCAGCCAGTCAAAGACACGGCCATCGCGCAGCACTTCCGTTGGCACACAGTGAAGTTGGGTCAGGTCAATGCGGTCGACGCCAAGACGCTCCAGAGAGCGCAGCGTGGCGGTACGCAGCCCCTCCTCGCTATAGTTGTCTGGGTAAAGTCCGCCGGACCGGCCCAATTTTGTGGCAATGAAGATATCCGGGTGGGACTGGCGGAAGCGACCGAGCGACCGTTCGCTCTCGCCGTCCCCGTAGCCATCTGCAGTATCGAAGAAGCGCACACCCGTGTTGTACGCGGCGTTTAGCGTTTCTTGTGCGATGGCGTCATCCCAAGGGACTCCCCAGCCACCGCCTAGCTGCCAGCAGCCGAGGCCGACCTCCATGACTTGCAGTCCTTGGTTTCCGAATGGTCGTGTTTTCATCTGACTCTTTCTTCTATCTTCGTTATTGCATTCTTCGTTATCGAATACCCTGCTGTTCTGTGCCAGCAACCTGACCATAGTACAAGGCAGCGTTACCTGCAAA
>CAZZNG010000082.1:10522-20299 GCA_964655505.1 uncultured Litorilinea sp.
GCAAAAATGACGCGGTTGCTAAATGCCGGTGCATACACTCCCGCTCCGATTACCCCCCTCTTTGATAAACGCGAGCAAAAGACGCAAGCAAAATCCTTGCCATTGTTATGCCCCTAACAACTAACTGTTGGGTTCTGTGCCACAATGACAGAGACTCTTGAAGCGTATCGCCGTGGCCCCAAAAACAACCCAAAAGGAGGAACCATGATTAAGCAGCTTATCGCCAGCCCTAGCGTTGGCGAGCGCATGCCCAACCTGACCTTGACCTCCAGCCAAGGGCAGCGGGTGCAGATTGAGGCGTATCGCCACCAGAGCAACCTGGTCGCCGCCTTCCTTTTCGGGGCGGCAGACGAACCCAACAATCGCCTGTTGGATGAACTAGCCAAGCGGATCGGTGACTTTAGGGTCGAGGATGCCACGATTCTAGCCGTGGTCAAGGCAGAAGCAGAGGGCGCAACTCAACGGCAGCGTGGGCAGAGCCTACCTTTCCCCCTGCTCATGGCAGAAGAGGACGGCGCGCTTACCCAAGCAGGGATAGCGTCAGAGGAAGAGACGGCGGCGCTCTATGTGCTGGATCGCTATGGGCAGATCTATGCCGTCAAGCACCTACCTGCCGAAGCTGCGCCAGCAGTTGTGGGCGAAGTGGTAGACGACCTCATTGCATGGCTTCGGTTTGTTAACGTCCAGTGTCCGGAATGCGGCGTGCCCGAATGGCCGGCGGCGTAAGCGCGTCTGACTGGCCCCTGGCGCACGGTTAGGGGCGGCCCCACAGCTTGACGCATCTCTCCATCTGAGGCAGGCGTTGGAACAGGTCCATCGCTCGTCCGAAGCGCTCTATTGGCACGCGATTGGTGATTGTCCATCTACCAAAGGAGAGGATCATGCAGAGCAAACCAAGCTGGCTGCGTAGGGTTGCGGCCATAGCCCTCGCTGTGCTCATTACAGTGGGCGTGGCCCCCGTCGCCCAGAGCGCCCCCATGACACAGGCCACACCGGCAGGGGAGGCGGCCCAAGCCATTACGGTGCTGGGCTATGGCGAGGCAGTTTCACCCGCGGACAGCGCGCTGGTGCGCCTCTCCATCTCAACCGCGCCCCAATATAGCCCCAGCGGGGTTCCGGAGTTTACCCCGGTGGACGAAGAGAGCATGCAAATCGTGGTGGACGCGCTGGTCGAAAACGGCATTGCGGCCAGCGAGATCATGACCAACACCTTTGGCTGGAGCAGCTTTACCGGCACGGCAGCGGGCGAGGTGAGTTTCTCCTATGCGGAGCCTGCAAACCTGACCACCCTCTTATCGGCAGTACAGAAAACGCTACGCAGCCGCCGCGGGCCGCCGCTACCAGTGGCAGGCACCAGCTTTCGCGTCGACAATTGTCTGGCGTTGGAGGCTGAAGCCTGGGAAGCAGCTCTGGCTGATGCCCGCCAGCGCGCCGAGCGTGTGGCCGATCTGATGGAGGTGGAACTGGGCGGGCTGGTCAGTGTGACAGAGTTGGAGCCGACGATCTCGCCCTACGGAGCCAGTTTAGATGGGGGTGGCTGCTCCTCGCTAGAGGCAGTCCCCTCTGGGTTCATGCCTGTGCCCAGCGCCAGCACCAACAGCGCCTCCGCCGTGAGGGTCGCCATTCGCCTGCAAGCCACCTATACGTTTGAATGAGCTTACGCCTTGGGCGTTTATATTGCCGCGGATAGGGAGGTTGATGGACGAGTCACGATCAATACGGCAGCATGGGTAGGCCTGCGGCAGCAGAACGTCGCAGGCTTACCGATCCGATTGGCGGCGCGATGATTACAGAAGCCCAAGATACGCCATCAACTCGCTTGCCGCGGCGCCGCCAGCCCGATTTGCGCCAATGGTAGAGGCGGAAGGGCCATATCCTACGAGATGGATGCGTGGGTCCTTTGCCACCTGAGTGGCAAGCCTGCCGGTCATGGTGATGCCGCCGCTCGGTTCGCGCAACATGAGCGGGGCGAGATGATCCAAAGAACTGCGAAAGCCGGTACACCAAAGGATCACGTCGGCGTTTCGCACTGTGCCGTCGGGCCAGCGCACACCGTCTTCCAGGATTTCGCTGAACATTGGCAGCCGGTTTAGCACCCCGCGGGCCTGCATCGCCTCAATCTCAGGGGTGATAGGCAACCCCGTTACGGAAACGACAGAGCGCGGGGGCAAGCCGCGGCGCACGCGCTCTTCCACCAGCGCGACCGCGGCACGACCGTCCGCGTCCGTAAAGGGGCCTTTGCGAAACGCTGGCGGTCGTCGCGTGACCCACGTCGTCGTTGTCACGCGCGAAATCTCGTCAAGCAGTTGGACTGCCGAGATGCCAGCGCCAACGATAATGACGTGCTGGCCCTCGAATTCCTCGGCTGTGCGATAATCCTTCGTGTGCAGTTGCCTGCCCCGGAATCGCTCCGCGCCAGGGTATTCTGGAATGTACGGGCTTTCCCAAGTGCCTGTCGCATTGATAATTCCACGGGCGGATAAATTGCCCCGATCCGTTTCAACCAGGAGTCGCTCACCGCGGTCACACACCACTGTGACTTTGACAGGCCGATAAACGGGCAGTTCGAACGCTTTCTCATACGCCGCAAAATACTTGGGCACGGCGACGCTGGCTTCCACCTCTGTGTCAGTCGTATCAACCGCCTCCGAAAAGCGCATACCAGGCAAGTCGTGGATGCGGTTGACCGTACTCAGTTTCAGTGAGGGCCAGCGGAACTGCCAAGCGCCGCCTGGCCGCGGCGGCTGATCGAGCACGATGAAGCCGCGGTTGGGGGCCAGCCCGCGCCGCTTGAGGTGATAGGCGGAGGAGAGACCTGCTTGGCCCGCGCCGATGACCAGGATGTCGGTTTTAACAATGCCTCTGAATGGAGACGCAGCCGAAGCAGCGGGTTGGGTTGGCTTTGGGGTGCGCTGATCATCTCCAGAACTGCTGGTGTTCATGTTTCACCTGCCGGAATCTACCCGAATTTACGCCACTGGGCCAGCTTCCAGCATCAGCACAAGCAGGCGCAATGGACGGGGCGTGACTGCGCTGATTATATGCCCTCATGCCCACGACACCAATCGCCGAAGAAGATCCAGTTGGCGCGGCAGGTTCTGCCGCGCCACCCCCCTCCAACATGAACATCAAAACCCATCATGGATGATGGCTGTTACTTTTGTTAGCCCGCCTCTACCTGCTCGTTTGAGGCTGGCTTGCCGACAGGCAGCCCTTGCAGGGTTCCGGCGACTGCCTGTCGGCGCTGTCGTCTATGTCACTTACTCGAATGCCGCGCGAATTTCATCCACCATGGCGGCAAAGGTGCCCAGACCGCTGTTGGCTAAGTACCAGGTTGCGGGGTCGAGATAGACCAAGCTGTCGTTGGCCCAGGCCTTCGTCTGATGGATCAGTTCGTTGTCCATGACCACTTCGGCGGCCTCTGTGCCCTGACCGATGGCAGAGTCACGATCAATGATGAAGAGAATGTCAGGATCGTACTCAAGAATGAACTCAAAGGAGATGGCGTCGCCGTGGGTGGCGGCTTCGATGTCTTCGACCACCGGCGCAACGCCAAAGAGATCGTGGATGATGCCGAAGCGCGAGCCTGGGCCATAGGCAGTCACTTGGCCGCCGCTGGTCATGACAATCAGCGCGTTTTGCTCACTGGCCGCGGCTGCCTCTTGGAGTTGGGCAATCGATTCCTCGATGGCGGCCAGGCGCTCGGCGACCTCTGCCTCCTTGTCAAAGATGATGCCCAGATTGGTGATATTGGCCTTGAGGCTTTCCAGGACGTTGGTCTGGTCGACGGTCACATCAATGGTGGGCGCAATCTTGGCAAGGTCCTCATAGACCGCGGCAGAACGGCCCCCCACGATAATCAGGTCAGGCTGAAGCCGATTGACCAACTCGTAGTCCGGCTCAAAGAGGGTTCCTGCATTTTCATACGCCTCGTCCCCATATTTCTCCAGGAAGGGCGGCAGCGACTGTTTGGGCAGCGCCGCGACAGGCACACCCAACTGATCGAGCGTGTCGAGCGCGCTATAGTCGAAAACGACGACCGTCTCGGGATTCTTGGTGACCGGGGTTTCGCCCTGCGGGTGCGTGATGGTGACGGTATCCGCGTCACCGTTCTCTGTGGCTGCTGGTTCTGATGCTGCTGATGCTGGCGCGGGGGCAACGGGCGCAACGCAGGCGCTGACCAGAAGTGTCAGTGCAATCAACAGCCCGATAAGCCTTACATTCTGTTTGCTGCTTTGGTTCTGCACGTTCTGCATAAGGTTCCTTGCTCTCCAACAATCTTGATGTGTAGATAGATTTAGACATTTGCTCCAGCCGCCCGATGCCATGATGGGAATGAGACACATGGGGTCGGGCAGGTGAGCGAATGTGAAATCGCTCGCTTGGATGGTACTTAGGTGAAATAGACGCCGATGCGGTTTCCGTGGACGCTCTCGATATGGATGTCCATATCGTAGACAGTGCGCAGGACATGGCTGTCGATGATCTGTGTGACTGCCCCTTCGTTCACGATCCTGCCGTCTTTGAGCGCGACAATGTGATCCGAATGGCAGGAGGCGAAGTTGATATCGTGGATAACCAGCACAATGGTCTTGCCCAGTTCCGTCACCATGCGCCGCAGGACGCGCATGATCTGCACAGCATGGCGCATGTCCAGATTGTTCAGCGGCTCGTCCAGGAGGATGTAGTCGGTATCCTGGCAGAGCACCATCGCCACAAAGGCACGCTGCCGCTGGCCGCCGCTCAATTGGTCGAGGTAGCGATCTTGCAGCCCCTCCATCTCCATGTAGCGAATCGCTTGATCCACGTGCTGCCAATCCTCCGGCGTGAGCCTGCCTTGCGAATAGGGGAAGCGCCCGAAGCTGACCAGATCGCGCACGGTCAGGCGCACGCTGATATGGTTATCCTGCTTGAGGATCGAGATTTTCTTAGCCAGTTCGCTGCTCTTGGTCTGTGTCACCTCTTTGCCGTCAATCCAAACTTCGCCGCTGTCGCGCGGGAGTAGGCGGCTGATGATCGAAAGCAGGGTGCTTTTGCCCGCGCCGTTCGGACCGATGAACGACGTGATCTTGCCTTTGGGAATGGTGAGCGAGATGTTATCGACAACAGTTTTTGAGCCGTATTTTTTGGTCACATTGCGTACTTCGATCACGCACGAGACTCCTTCAGCAACAGAAAGATGAAATAGAGGCCGCCGACAAAATTGACAATCACACTCAGGCTGGTGGAAAAGGTAAAGACCCGTTCCACCAGCAGTTGTCCCCCCACCAGCGCAATGACCGCGATCAGCGCGGCCGCGGGCGCTAAATAGATATGTCGATGGGTGGGCATGAACTGGTAAGCGAGATTGACCACCAACAGGCCGAAGAAGGTGATCGGCCCCACCAGCGCGGTTGATATGGAAACGAGGATAGCGACAACGATCATGATGCGCCTGACCAGCGCGCCGTGATCGAGGCCCAGGTTAACGGCATGGTCGCGCCCCAGCGACAGGACATCGAGCGCATGGGCAAAGCGCAGCGTGTAGGCAAAAGTCAGCAGCACACCGATGGCGCTCACAAGCAGCAGGTGCTCATTCACACTGTTGAAGCTTGCGAACATTCGATCTTGCAGGACTGTAAAGTCGTTGGGGTCAATCAGGCGCTGCAAGAAGGTGGTGATGCTGCTGAAGAATGTGCCGAAGATGACGCCGACCAGCACCAGAAAGTAGAGGTTATGGCCTTCGCGCTGGAAGAGCCAACTGTAGAGCAGCAGCGCAAAACAGATCATCAAGGCAATGTTGACGAAGAAATGAACCGTGTCGTTCATCACAGCCAGCGTCATCGCGCCAAAGACGAAGACGATCACCGTCTGGATAAGCATGTAAAGCGAGTCGAAGCCGATGATGCTTGGCGTGAGAATTTTGTTGTTGGTCACCGTCTGAAACAGCAGGGTCGAATAGGCGATGGCGAACCCGACGACGACAATGGCGGCAATCTTGCGGCCGCGGCGCGGCAGGACAAAGCCCCACTGTCCATACACCTCGACAGTCATAAAGAGCAGGATCAGCGCCCCAGCCAGCAGCGCCAGCAGCCACAGGTTGCGTTCCAGGCGCGTTGATAGGCGCAGGTTGGCCGGGGCAGGCACGCGGGTGCGTAACGCGGCCACCGCGGATCCCAGCACCATTCCAAACACGTTATCGAGTCGCATAGACCCCCCGGCGCAGAATGAGGAAGAGGAACAGCCCGCTGCCGATCACACCGACAACAGTGCCAATCGGAATCTCATACGGGTAGCGGATGGTACGCCCGATGATATCGCTGGCAAGGACGAAGATTGCGCCAAGCAGCGCCGTATAGGGAAGGACTTTCTTGATGTTGTCGCCCATCAGCAGGGTCACTACATTGGGCACGACCAGCCCCAAGTAGGGAATAGCCCCCACGGTCAGCACGACGACTGAGGTCGTGAGCGCGATCAGCCCTAGCCCCGTGTTCATCACCTGGGCATAGTTCAGCCCCAAATTGACAGAGAATTCCTCCCCCATGCCCGCCAGGGTGAAACGGTCGGCAAAGAGATAGGCGACCACCGTAACCGGCACCGCGATGTAGAGCAGTTCATAACGGCCGCGCAAGATCCCTGAGAAATCGCCATTTGTCCACGCGCCGAGCGTTTGCAGCAGGTCATGGCGATAGGCAAAGAAGGTTGTGATGGAGCCAATAACGCCGCCATACATGATGCCGACCAGGGGAACCACAATGACATCTTTGAGTTGAACTCGTTCGAGTATCTTCAGGAAAATCATGGTTCCTGCCAGCGCAAAGAAAAAGGCGATGAGCATCTTGGACAGGAGCGACGCCGAACTGAAGAAGAGAATCGAGACGAAGATGCCCAGGGTGGCGGATTCGACCGTTCCAGCCGTGGAAGGCGTCACGAACTTGTTGCGGGCTAACTGCTGCATAATCAAGCCCACGACGCTCATGCCCGCGCCTGCCGTCAAGATGGCAATTAGGCGCGGTATACGGCTAATCAAAAAGACCTGGATTTGGTCATCTTGTGCCGCCAGCAGGCCCCACGGCGTGACCGTGCGCACCCCGACAAAGAGCGAAACAAACGACAAGATCAACAAACAGATAGCAACGGCCAGGTTCATCCACTTATTCACAGTAGCTCCATGACTTCCCAGTGTTCTCTTTTCGTTGCTGCGCACGGCAGCCAACCCATGACAGGTACTCAGCCTGTGGTCAACAGGATTCACAGATCAAGCGGCATGGCGACACACCGGCAGCAATCCTACTGCCGTCCCCGCGCGCTTGCTTGTATAAATATGTTGGTTAGATCGATCCGCAGCGCATCCCTAGGCACATGAGAAAAGCCCAGCGGCACAACGGCTCTTGAGGAGGGTTAACCGACGAGGGGGAAAACGACCCTGGCAACTCTTACCGGCGACCTTACCAGCGATCTCACCGGTGATGGTAGGAACCCTGAAAGGGATCATGCCGGGCCAACTTGCTTGGCAGCCCGATTCGAAACTGTCCGCGCACATTGTTTGAACGATACCTCTGAGTCTGTGTGAATCTATTTCTATCTTGCACCACAATCGCGTGCCGGATACGCTGAAACGACAGGGCGCACCACAGGCGCAAGCGTGCAGGCGCAATATCGTGGGCTAGAATAACACAGATTTTGACCTTTTCGACGCAGATTTCCGGGCAACGGGGTGCGGACAAGGTGAAGGGTTTGATTAACTGCGTTTAGATCGAGGGTTAACTGCTGCCGAATGGCACAGGCAAGGCGAGTGAACGAAACCTGGCCGTTTCGCGGCGAGAGGAAGCCCAATCGTGCCTGGCGGATGTTGACCCAAGCGCATAAAAGGCTATGCTAGGGGTAGCGCATTGCTCAAGGCGTGGGGGAAATGTTCACAGTCCTTGTCATACCTGCTAGAATGTAGGTAATGCGTGTAGCGCACAACTTAACACACTTTGTTGGCCGCGGCCTGGGTTGGTCCCACGAACCACCCGCGCGCGCTAGTTACAGATAGATTTTTTTACGACAGAAAGTAAGTCATGCATCAGGAACAGTTCACCCTACGTTCATACTCAGCGCGGCGGTTACTGGCTCTCGCTGCTGCCGTGCTTGTCTACTTGTTGAGTCTGGTCGGGGTTGTGTGGACGCCAGGTTTGGGCGCGGTGGTCAATGGCATCGCCCTGCTTGCATTGGGCGGCGCGCTTAGCTGGCTTGTTAGCGCGCGTCTTGGGTCTAGCCCGCAGCGGCTCAGTGTGCGGGTACAGACACGCTGGCGGCGCGAGCGGACACTTGCGGTCGCCGGGGTGGCAACAGTCTATCTGGCCTTGATCTTTGGCGCTATTGTGACCATGATGGGGGGGATCTGGTCTTGCACGACCTTGCCGCTCTGTGCGCCCTTTGAAAGCGAAGCGAGCGTCATGCTCCTCCACCGCGGCATCGCTGCAACAGCGACCCTCTCTGTGCTTGTGCTGGCTATCAAGGCCGTACGCAGCCATGATGAACGCTTCTTTCGACCTGCGGCATTCTGGGCCATCACCTTGATCGTGGTGCAGAACGTCGCCGGTTTGCTGCTGGTGCTTGCAGCGCAGGGGGGAGAAGGGTCGGCTTTGACCGCTGCGCGGCTGGCCCATTTCATCTTGGGCGCGTTCACTTGGTCGGCAATGGTGGTGCTGGCGACGCTGGTCGTACGCGTTCCGCCGTTGAAGCGTCCCCTTGCTTTCGACCCGGCAACACAAACCGCGGTTATGCCAAAACCAGCGCTGTGGAAAGATTATCTAAGCCTCACCAAGCCGCGCGTCATCTCGCTGTTGATCTTTACCACATTGGCAGCCATGTTCATCACGCCGGAGGGAGTGCCCAGCCTCAGCCTGATCTTCTGGACCATGCTCGGCGGCTGGCTCATGCCCGCGGGCGCACAGTCCATCAACTGCTACTTTGACCGCGATATTGACGTAAAAATGGGGCGGACCAGCCGTCGCCCGCTCCCCAGCGGGCGGATTCCCGCCTGGCACGCGCTCGCGCTGGGTGTTTTCTTAGGGGCGGTTGCGTTTGCCATCCTTGCGATCTTCGTCAACCTGCTCACCGCGTGGGTGGCGCTGGCAGGCTATATCTATTACGCCGTGATCTACACGATGGTGCTCAAGCGCCATTCGGTGCACAACATTGTGATCGGCGGCGGCGCGGGCGCAGTGCCCCCACTGGTCGGTTGGGCAGCCGTGACCGGCTCGCTCACCTGGTCCTCGCTCCTGCTCTTCGCCATTATCTTTTACTGGACGCCCCCCCACTTCTGGGCGTTGGCGCTGATTCGGCGCAAAGACTATGCCAATGCCGGCGTGCCCATGCTGCCGGTGGTTGCGGGTGATGAGGAGACAAAGCGCCAGATTCTGATCTACACGATCATCATGGTTGTGCTATCGCTGCTGCCCACCCCGTTCCAGATGATGGGCATGGCCTACTTCATCCTGGCGGCGCTGCTTGGCCTCCTCTTTATTCGCTATGTCCTGCAGATGAAGGCCAACGACACGACGGCAACGCGCTGGGCTTTGTATCGCTTCTCGCTGTTGTATCTGTTCCTGCTCTTTGTGGCGATGATGATAGACCGGCTGGTCTTTGTATAAGATATCGGTATCGCGACGGGACGCTGCTAAGATTGTTGCACGGGGCGGCTGGACACAATTGGCCAGCCGCCCCGGGCCAAAAGCGGGCGATACACCGGCAGCGCCCGGCCTTACCACATTTAGTATACCCCAACTAAAGGAAGCGTCGCGCCCGGGA
>CAZZNG010000083.1:0-20016 GCA_964655505.1 uncultured Litorilinea sp.
CAGGTCATCGGTAATAAGCCAGTAGTAAACCATCGGTGCGCTGTACTGCCAAGTTACGCCTCTTTGCGTGTGAAGGCCAGCGCTGTAGTTGTTGGGGCAGGCGGCGTACTTTTTATAAATTTTTATTAAACTGTCTAGTTTCTTTCATTTTACAGCGTCGTTGCAGCCGCTCCCATATGTAGGTTGTCCATAACCTGCCAGGCTCCCGAACGCTTCATACCACGAATTTTTAAAACTCTGCTGTTTTATTTGCATAAAAGCATTGCAAGAAGCACGGAAGGAGGCCGCCATGACGAACGACCCGGCTTCACGCAGGCGCTTCTGGTCCGTCCCCAAGCGTACTTGGCACTGTACTGCGCCATGCCGCTCGTGGGAGGGGTGTCTGCCGCATGCCGTGGTCACCGCATCTTCCTTTGCCGCCCATTCAGACCTGGCACCCTGTTGCTGGCTCCGCTAGTCTGGAACGTTGCGCCTGGCTTGCGGGTATGGGACGACACGATCCGTTTTTCGCGACTGGCAGTTTTCTACGACTGGATGTAATTGAGCGAACCTGCGTGAAACTCCAATAACCAACCGCTGTCTCTGTAGAAGGAGCAAAGGGGTATGTATCGAATTTCCAGACGAGAGTTTTTAGCACAGCTAGGGATTGTCACGACGGGTAGTGTGTTGGCAGCCTGTGCTGGTCCGGTCAGTCCCGAAGCCGGGGGCGCTGCGCCTGGCGCTGAAACCGGCGCGCAACCGGCTGCTGCCGGGGGCGAAATCGCGCCTGGCGTTGCGCGCGAAGACACGCTGATTCTTGAAAATCCCACTGGTCGTGTCGTCCCCGCAGACGATTTCAACCGCTGGCGACCGGGCATGCAGGGCGCATCGACGGGGCTGCAACAACTGGCGTTGGACGCGCTCTGGTACATCGATCCGGATGCTGGCATCGACGGCGTATGGGACAACTCGTTGGCTGCGGAGAAGCCGATTTATAACGAGGACTTCACCCAGATGACGGTGAAGCTGCGCGAGGGAATCTACTGGAGTGACGGCGTTGAGTTTACAGCCGACGACTTGATCTACACGGTCGATGTGCAGAAGAACACCCCTGGCATGTCCTATACCGGTCAGTTCTCCAAGTATGTTGACAGCATGGAGAAGCCCGACGACTACACGGTTGTGTTCAACCTAACCGAGCCGAACTCGCGCTTCCACGGTCTCTTTACTGTACGCTGGAGCGCCTGTTTCATGATGCCGAAGCACATCTTCGAGCAGCAGGACGATCCGCTGGCCTTTACGTTCAACCCGCCCGTCAGCCTCGGCCCCTATGTCCTCAAGGATTTTGACCCCAACGGCAACTGGTATTTATGGGAGCGGCGCGAAGACTGGGACCGCACTTCGCTAGCCCGCTTTGGTGAGCCTGCGCCCAAATTCGCCATGTTTATTGCCCCTGGGCCGAGCGACAAGAAGGTCATGGCGCAGACCGCTGGCGACCTGGATGTGATCCACGACATTGCGCCCGAAGGCATGATTACGCTGGCGAGGACGCATCCCACCTCTAAGGGGTGGTTCAAGTCCTTCCCGTGGGCACACCCTGATCCCACACTTCCGGCGGTGATCTACAACAACGAGAAACCAGGGCTGGACAACCGCGATGTGCGCTGGGCGTTGACGTTGGCAATCGACATCGTGCGTGTTGCCATGGCTTCATACCGCGGCGCGGCGACCATCTCGGCCATTCACGTACCGCCCACCGGCCTCTATCCGCAGTATTACTTCGACCCGATGCAAGATTGGCTCAATGAGTTCACGCTGGAGATCGACGGCGAACAGTATGCGCCCTACGATCCCACCGCGGGGTCTCGCATCGCTGAAGAGGCGCGCAAGTCACTGGGCGAAATGGTGCCGACCGATGCCGACGAGATCCGCAAAGCCATCGGCTATGGCTGGTGGAAGTATGATCTAGACGCCGCCGAGAAGTTGATGTTGCAAGCGGGGATGACGCGCGGCTCCGACGACAAGTGGCTGTTACCGAGCGGGGAGCCTTTCAAGATTGCGCTGCTGGCCGAAGGCGATACGCGACCGGTCATGAACCGCGGCGCGGCCATGATCGTGGAGAATTGGAATGAGTTTGGCGTAGACGCGACGCTCGACGTGCGCGACAATGCCTCACGCGCCAGCCTGGCCTTGCTGGGCGAGTTCGACGCCGAGTTCGGCTGGACCATTGAAACCTGGGGCGGCCACCCGGACCTCTTCTTCTTCCTCGAATCCTGGCATTCGTCCCTCTACCGGCCTAGCGGCGAAAACGCGGTGGGCCGCAACCGGATGCGCTGGAAGCACCCTGAGCTGGACCCGATCATCGAGAGCATCCAGCGGCTCGACTTCGACGACCCCGAGGGGATCGAGTTGGGGTTGGAGTTCATCAAGCTGGCGGCTCGCGAAATGCCGATCACGCCCATCATGTCCTACAACGTTTTCTCGGTCTGCGACGAAACCTATTGGGAAGGGTTCCCGACCGCGGAGGACCCCTATACCAACCCCGTCGCCAACTGGGCAAACACCAAGTACATGTATGTGAAGATTAGGAAGAAGGCATAGTATTGCATCCTGACGCCTCCTCTGCGACACGCGCCGCAGAGGAGGCGCCTCTGGCGTGGAGGATCAGACGTGCGTAAGTTTGTTTTGAACTACCTGCTCCCCCGGATCGGCCAGTATTTCATGGTCATCTTCCTGGGCGTTACCCTCACCTTTATCATTCCCCGTCTGTCGCCTAGCGACCCTGTCGAGGCGCAAGTTGCCCAAGTCATGATGAGCGGCTCACAGGTCAGCCCCGAAGCCATCGAGCATATGCGCGAAACGCTCACCGAAATGTATGGGTTGTCCGGCAGCATGTGGGAGCAGTATCTTGCCTTTTGGGGCCGACTCTTGCGCGGGGACCTGGGGCCATCGCTTTCTTCGTTTCCAACGCCGGTCTCTCGCTTGCTTGCCCGCGCCATGCCGTGGACCTTTGGCCTGCTGTTGATCGCGGTCTTGATCTCTTGGATCGTCGGCAACATTCTGGGCGCAATCGCCAGCTACCATGAAGACAATGTGGCGATCCGGGTGGTAGACGTGCTCAGCCAAGCGGTGCGACCGATCCCCTATTACATTATGGCGCTGGTGCTATTGGCAGTCTTCGCCTATTACATCCCGATCTTTCCATTCAGCGGGGCCTATCCGCCCGGCACGCATGTGGAATGGAGTTGGCGTTTTGCCATGACGGTGGTGCGCCATTCCATACTGCCCGCGTTGAGCCTGATCGCCATCGGCGTTGGGGGCTGGTTCCTGGGCATGAAGTCGCTCACCTCCAACATCATCTCGGAGGATTATGTGGTCTATGCCGAGAACGCGGGGCTGAACGAGAACACGATCCTCTTCCAATATGTCATGCGCAATGCCATGCTGCCGCAGATCACCGGCTTGGCGCTGCAACTGGGCTTGATCTTCAGCGGCGCGCTGATCATGGAGGTGGTGTTCGGCTATCCAGGCATGGGGCTGCTGACGTTTCAGGCGGTGATGGCGAATGACTACACCTTGATTATGGGGATCACCCTCCTCTCCATTGTCGGGGTCGCCACAGCCGTGCTGATCCTCGATCTTATCTACCCGCTGTTCGACCCGCGGGTACGTCACCAATAGAAGTTGAACCTATGCTGACAGTAACCCGAGACTTGCTCAGGTATGATGGCCGCTTTCGGGTGGCCTTTGTGTTTTTGGTCTTGATTGTCATCTTGTCTGGGCTGTCGTTTGTTTCGCCCTATTCACCGGCACGCACCTTCGAGGTTCCCGCGGACATGCCTCCTTCCTTGAGCCACCCCTTTGGCACAAGTTCGCGCGGGCAAGACCTCTTTTGGTGGATGGCCTATGCGGTACGCAACTCGCTGGTGCTGGGCTTGATCACCGCGCTGGTTTCACGCGTCATCGCTATCTTCGTCGGCCTCGCCGCGGGCTATCGGGGCGGAACGGTGGACCGGCTGCTGATGTCAATCAACGACAGCTTTGTGGTGCTGCCGGTGCTGCCCATCCTGATCTTGCTCAGCTTTCTGTTGCAGGGGCAGTTGAGCCTCGCCATGCTGGCGCTGATCCTCGGCCTTTTTGGCTGGCCCTGGGATGCGCGCCTGATCCGGGCGCAGGTACTCAGCCTCAAGGAGCGCGCCTTCACGCGCACGGCAGTCTACTCTGGCGCAGGCGCGGCGGCAATCACCATCAAAGAACACCTGCCCTTTGTCCTGCCCATCGTCTTTGCAACGACCATCAACAATATGATCTGGGCCATCGGAATGGAGGTAACGCTGAGTGTGCTTGGTTTATCGGATGTAACAGTCCCGACCATCGGCACGGCGATTTTCTGGGCCAACCAGCATCAGGCACTCGTCGCGGGTGTGTGGTGGTGGCTTGCCGCGCCCATCATCGTGGCTATCTTCCTCTTTCTGGGGCTTTATCTCTTCTTTTCCAGTGTCAACGAATACATCGACCCGCGCACACGCCTCCGGCGGATTGGAGGCTGATGTATGTCGCTGCTCAAGATTGAAGACCTGCGGGCCTACTATCGGACAGAAGTCTATGGTATCCACCGTTCTGTGCGCGCGGTGGACGGTGTTTCGCTCGAACTGTTTCCCAATGAAATCTATGGCATTGCCGGTGAATCGAGCTGTGGCAAGACAACCTTGATCAAGGTGATCTCCGGCACGATTCGCCCGCCGCTGCGCGTCGAGTCGGGCACAGTTACCTATCATTTCAATTCGACTCATTTCGATTCAACCGGCGTGGACGCAGTGGACATGCTGCGGATCGCACCGGACCAGCTGCGGCGCGATGTGCGGTGGAAGGAAATCTCCTACGTCATGCAGGGGTCTATGAGCGTGCTCAACCCTGTGCGCCGGATCATGCGGACGTTCGAAGATATCGTCCGCACCCACCAAGGCATTTCAGACCGAGAGCAGTTCAAGCAGCAAGTGATCGAACATGTCCGGAGGTTGGGGCTTCCGGCGGATGTGCTCAAACTCTATCCCCATCAACTGTCGGGGGGGATGCGCCAACGTGTCGCCATCGCCCTGGCAACCATCTTTCACCCCAGCCTGATCATCGCCGACGAGCCAACCACCGCGCTGGATGTGGTTGTGCAGCGGGGCGTGCTGCATATGCTCAAGAGCATTCAGGCGGAGAGCGGCAACACAGTGCTTTTGGTGACGCACGACTTGGCCGTCCATGCGAACGTGGCCGACCGGGTCGGGATCATGTACGCAGGGCGGATTGTGGAAGAAGCGCCGACCGAGGTGATCTTCAACGAGCCATGCCACCCCTACACCAAGCACCTGATCAGTTCGCTGCCGGTGATCGGCGACAAATCGCCCAAGGAAGGGTTGAGCGGCGCGCCGCCCAATCTGGCCGACCCGCCTAGCGGCTGTCGCTTCCACCCGCGCTGCCCGCTTGCTATGGATATCTGCCGGCGCGTTGAGCCTGCCATGACGGTGGTGGGGGATCAACACCGGGTGGCGTGCCATCTTGTGACGGAGGCCCAATCGTGACAGCGAGTAAAAAACTCTTGGATGTACAGGGGGTGTCGGTCTCGTTTCACGTAGGCGGGCTGGTGGGCGGCACGCGGCTGACCGCGGTCAACAATGTCTCTTTCTCGTTGGATGAGGACAAGCCGGAGATATTCACCCTGGCCGGTGAAAGCGGCAGCGGCAAGACGACGCTGGCGAATCTCTTGCTGCATGACCTGGACCCGACCAAGGGCCGCGTGCTGTTCGAAGGGCGCGATCTCGCTACGATCAAGAGTCGGCGCGACCGCATGGAGTTCATGCGAAAGGTGCAGCCCGTCTTCCAAAACCCCTTCGACACCTTTAGCCCGTTGCGCCGGGTCGAAGACTATCTGTACCAGACCGCGATCCGCTTTGGCCGCGCGTCCAACCGGCGGGAAGCAGCGCCAGTGGTGGACGAGGCATTGAAGCAAGTGGGGCTGTCACTCGACGAAGTCCGTATGCGCTATCCCCATGAGTTGTCCGGCGGCCAGATTCAACGCGTCTCGGTGGCGCGCGCGCTGATCCCCAACCCGCGGCTGATCCTGGCTGATGAGCCGGTCTCGATGGTCGACGCATCGCTGCGGATGGCTATTGTCAACGTCTTTCGCAAATTGCGCGACGAGCAGGGGGTGAGCGTCCTCTATATCACCCACGATCTTGCCACGGCTTACTACATCAGTGATCGGATCGCCATCATGCAGCGCGGCTACATTGTAGAATCCGGGCCGGTCGAGACTGTGCTGGACAATCCCCTGCATCCCTATACCCAACTGCTGCAGGAATCCGTGCCCAAGCCCTCTGCCGAGGCGCGCGAACTGTGGGCCAGGCCCATCGAACTGGGGGTGCGCGAGGTCAAGGAGTATGCCCGCATCGGCTGCAAGTATGCCGGGCGCTGCCCGCATGTGATGGATGTTTGTACGACAGCGGATCCGCCCGATGTCCATATCCAAGGGCGCACCGTTAAGTGTTATCTATATACTGAAAACCACCTTCAAGAGGCCAAGCCCTCTGTCCATGTACAGGATTTGGAAACCGTATGAACGAGATCACGCTTGACACCAAAATTGCCAAGACCAAGATCGACCGCAATATCTATGGACACTTTGCCGAGCATTTGGGGCGGTGCATCTATGAAGGGTTGTGGGTTGGTGAGGAGTCAGAGATTCCCAATGTGCGGGGCATTCGCACGGACGTGGTCAATGCTTTGCGCAAGATCAAAATTCCGGTGCTGCGTTGGCCGGGCGGCTGTTTTGCCGACGAATATCACTGGATGGACGGGATCGGCCCGCGCGAACAGCGCCCCACCATGATCAACACCCATTGGGGCGGCGTGGTTGAAAATAACCACTTCGGCACCCATGAGTTCATGGACTTATGCGAACAGCTTGACTGTGAACCGTATATCTGTGGCAATGTAGGCAGCGGCACGGTGCAGGAGATGTCCCAGTGGGTGGAGTACATCACCTTTGACGGCAAAAGCCCCATGACCGACCTGCGCCGAGAGAATGGGCGCAGCGACCCGTGGCGGCTCAAGTATTTTGGTGTGGGCAATGAGAACTGGGGCTGCGGCGGCCGTATGCGCGTTGAATATTACGCCGACCTCTACCGGCGCTATGGTCTCTATGCGCGCAACTATGGCGAAAACAAGCTCTATCGCATTGCCTGTGGGCCGCGCAACGACGACTACCATTGGACGGAAGTGATGATGGAGCAGGCAGGCAGCGACAAACTGCTCAACGGGCCGTACATGGATGGGCTGGCGCTGCACTACTATACATCTGTGAGGCGTTTGCCCGATGGGTCACGCACCGGCTCCGCAACCCAATTCGATGAGGCCGAATGGATCGAGATCATCGCCAAGGGGCTGGTGATGGATGAGTTGGTCCGCAGACATGCCACACTGATGGACAAGTACGATCCGGATCAGAAGGTCGCGCTCATCGTTGACGAGTGGGGGACTTGGTATGCCGTGGAACCAGGCACGCACCCGCGCTTCCTCTATCAGCAGAACACCATGCGCGATGCCATGGTGGCGGCCACCACGCTCGACATCTTTAACAAGCACTGCGACCGGGTACGGATGGCGAACATCGCGCAAACGGTCAATGTGCTGCAGGCGATGGTGCTGACCCAAAACGAGAAGATTTTGCTGACGCCCACCTATCATGTGTTCGATCTCTATTCGGTGCACCAAGACGCAACCATGGTTCCCGTCGACGTGCAGAGCGAACAGTACGCCCTGGGCGACTACAGCGTGCCCGCGGTCTCCGCGTCGGCTTCGGTTGACCAGGAGGGCAAATTGCATATCACCATGAGCAACGTCAACCCACACAAGGAGATAGAGGTGTCCGTCTTTGTGCGCGGCATGCAGGCCAAGCAGGTGTCGGGTCGTGTGCTGCACGCGGACACGATGAACGCGCACAACACGTTTGAGCAGCCAGATGCAGTCCAGCCGTGTGCCTTCTCCGGCGCGTCCGTCTCAGCGGATGGGCTGACCGTCAAATTGCCCAAGATGTCGGTGGCGGCGCTGGAGGTGGTGTAGCCGCCCTATCGAGCGGTAGACTCCATCGCTCGACAGCCGGTTCATGGCTTGATCAAAACGGGGCAGTCCACACCGGACTGCCCCGTCCTTATTTTTTATTACGCTGTTCGCGATTACGCTGTTCGCGCGCATCTTGCCAGAGCGCTTCAGCCAGGTTTGTCGCCTCCGCGCGCTCATGACCTAGCACCCACAACAAAGTCTCTAGCTGGCGTATGACTCGGTCCGCTTCGTTGTCTTTGTAGTGGATGCACTGGCTTTTGAGCCATTCCAGATTTTCGCGTACCTCTGTGTCGCTGCGCACAGTCTGGCCTCCTACTGCGTACTGCTCCTCCGGCAAAGGCCCATCGAAGAGCCTAGCTCATCCCAAAATCATTTCTGCGGATTATCGCTGCAGATCACTAAGACGCAGCCGTCTCTGTGACCGCGCCGCTGGCAGGGGCTTGACGTTGGGCTGCCAGTGCCTCGCGGAAGGTCACCAACCGCTCACCCTCCTCATCCCACAGCGCCAGCCAAACGGTTTGCAGGCTGGTGCGCAAGGTCAGGTGCACGACGCGCTGGAAGAGCGGGTGTGATTCATGGCATGCCTGCAGGTGATAGTTGGGAATACGCGGGCTGAGGTGGTGGATGTGGTGAAAGCCGATGTTGCCTGTGAACCATTGCAGCACGCGTGGCAGTTGATAGTAGGAGCTTCCCTGCAGCGCGGCCAGTGTAAAGTCCCAATGGGGCGTGTGTTCCCAGTAGGTGCGCTCGAACTGGTGCTGCACATAGAAAAGCCAGGTGCCCACCGTGGCCGCGATGACGATGATGGGCAAGAAGATCAGCATGACCGTGCCCAAGCCCCAGAGCAAGCTGGCAAGGGCAATCCACGCGACAATGGCCGCGTTGAGCTGCCAGACCGAGGCGCGCTCGCCGTTGCGCCAGTTTTCTTGCGCGCCGAAAGCGAAGCGCTGCAAGATGACGAAATTCACTGTGGGCGCAATGCCGAAGAGGAAAATGGGGTTGCGAAAGACGCGATAGACCAGCCGCATCCACCAACCGGCCTCCATGTATTCGTCGACGGTCAGGGTCCACACGTCGCCAATGCCGCGCTCCTCTAACTCTGCGTGGTGCGCGTGGTGGATGGCATGGCTCTTGCGCCAGAACTTATACGGCGTCAGCGTGAAGAGGCTCGCCAAGAAGCCGACCGTATCATTGGCTCGCCGCGATTTGAAAAAGGAACCATGCCCGCAGTCGTGCTGAATGATAAAGATGCGGACCAGAAAGCCCGCCGCAGGCACGGCAAGCAGCAGGGTCAGCCAGTAGCCGACTTGCAGGCTCCAGAGCATGAGCGCCCACAGGAGAAAGAACCCGCCAAAGGAGTTGGCAACCTGCCAAAGGCTCTTGTGGAGATCGGGCTTTTGGTACTGGGCGACTAGGGCGCGCCAGTTTGTATCCTGTGCGGCGCGTGGTTTGTTTGATGAACGCAAAGTTTGCCTCGCTTATATACTGTCGCGGATGCTGCGGGGCTTGCACCATCCGGGGCAGCAGCTATCTAGGGTCGAATCCGGTTATCCGTTCGCGCGAGCCGCGCCCGATGGGGAGGGGTATGCAGATCTGCGGGTGGATGGTGTTAAAAGTTGGATAGTGTAAAAAGTTGGATGGTGTAAAAAAAGGAGGGATGCATTGAGCAATCCCTCCTTTTATCCCATTTACAATAGGCGGTTTGCTGTTGCTACGCCTTTGGAAATGAGCTTAGATCTTGCGGACATTCGCCGCCGACGGGCCTTTGGGACCCTGCTCGATGGCAAATTCGACGCGGTCACCTTCAGTCAGGCTGCGATAGCCCTCGCTGATGATGGCGGAATGGTGGACAAAGACGTCCTTGCCGCCCTCGACCGCTAGAAAGCCGAAGCCCTTCTGATCGTTGAACCACTTGACGGTGCCGGTTGTGAGTTGCTGACTCATTGTTGGAAACTCCTCCGTTGTTGTAACGGTTACTTAGGTACTACAAATACGGTTGATACAAAACGTCGTTGTTCCCACAATGAAAAAGAACACCGTCCAGACCTTGCTAAGTCCAGACGGTGACTTTGACACCTTGATCAGAACTTTCAACATCTTGTGACTTGCAGTCTACCATCAAATAGCTTTGAATGCAAGTCCGGATTGCATCAAAATCATCTGCCGGTTGGCTGAGACCGCCGCTAGAGGAGCGAGATCTCCACATGTACGTTCTGCTCCTGGTCGGTCACTTCGACCAGAGGGCCGCGCACGCCCGCGTCGATGGCTGCTTGAATGTCGGAGAGATCGACACCAGCCTGGGCCGGAATCCAGCGCAGCGCCAGCTTGATCAGCCCCACGGGCACCGTAACGTTGACGCGCGGGCGGCTGCTGCCCAAGTCCGTGACGAGGATGCGCAGGCTGCGTGAGGTGTTGAATGGCTCGCTCGTCGCGCGCGACTCCGCCTTGGGGGCGGCCTGGGGCGCGCCTAAGGCACGGATCAAGCGTGCGCCTTCTTCGGCGCTGATCTTGCCTTCTTCGATCATGCGTAGGATTGTCATGCGTTCTTCCTTGGTGGTCATTGCTGCATTAGCCTTCTAGGGCTGCCAGTAACGTCTCGGCCTGGTCGACCGTGATCTTGCCCTCTTCCAACATGCGCAGAATCTGCATCCGTTCCTCGTCGCTCACCGGCGTGGTCGGCCGCGCCGGTCCTTGTGCGCTGGGGCTGCCGGGGCGCGGCGGCGTGGGCGGCACAGGCGGCGTCACGACCACGCCGGGTGACATGGGGTGGCGCGCCATCGGCCCGTGGGCGCTGTGCCCACGCCGCGCGGCGCGCGCCGCGTGGCGGCTGGCCTTTTCTTCAGCCTGGCGCGCAGCGCGCGCGATCTTCTCCTCTGCTTGGCGCAGGGCGCGCTGCACCTTCTCTTGCACCTTGGCGGCAAGTTCGTCGCCGCTGCTCAGGTCAGCGAAACGTGCTTCAAACTCGCGCGCCAACTCACGCGCGTGGGCTTCCATCTGCTGGCTAAATTGGCGCATCATCTCCTCCGCCTGGCTGAAATCGAAATCAAAGTCATAGTCAAAGGTAAACTCGCCTTCGGCCCCCTCTTCGCCCCCCGCGAGCGTTACATTGCCCCACGCTTCTAGCCGGATCTCGCCTGTGCCTTCGCCCAGGGTGAACGATGTTTTGCTGCCGGACTCCGGCAGGGGCAGGCGCTTCACGTTGACGTTGCCCTTTGCTTGGAGGCTAACCTGGCTGTGGGTTGTGGTGGGGATGTAGCAGTTGATGTTGCCGCGGGCATGGACGACGATCGTATGGCCCGGCTGGGGCGACAGATGCAGGGTGGCGTTGCCCTTCACGGTCGCTTGTACATCCCCCGCGGCGCGGCGCACGGCTAAGTTGCCGTCGCACGCCTCGACCGAGACGCTGCCGTCGACCTGGCGCAGGTTGGCGCTGCCCGCGGCGTGCTCGACGCGCACATCGCCGTCGATCTGAGAGGCGGCGAGGTTGCCGGAAACTTCTTCGATGGCAAGGGGGCCAGTGGCTTGCACTGCCAGATTGCCATGCACATGCTCGATAGTGACATCGCCCGCAACGCCGTTGATATGGGCGTTGCCGTAGATCGTCTGCACGATCAAGGTCGAATCGGTGGGGACAACGATCTGGCTGTCGCCTGCCGTGCGGATGGTCACTTGGTCGCCGTCCTGATCGACGGTGTATTCTTCGCTGCTGCGAACCAAGACGCGCGGCTCATCGCTGCCGCTGATGGATAGGTTGCGGTCGGCCCGCTCGATGACAACAGTCGGGCTGGCCGAGGTGCTGATAGTCTGTTCGTTGCTCATGCTGATTTTCCTGTGTGAACTCGTTCAACTTGGATGGGTGGTCGTGCTGAAATTTGCTGTTACGCCAGGACAGGAGGCGGGCGTCTACGTCTCCTCGCCTTGCAGAATGGACATGGCCTCGTCAAAGGAGATGCGCCCCGCGTCCAGATCCGCCAGCACTTGGCGGCGGCGCGCTTCGTCCAACTGGGGGCTTTCCTCCTTGCCCGGTTCATAGCCCAGCGCCCGGATGATCTCATGTAGACGGCTGCGCAAAGTGGGATAGGAGAGGCCCATTTCCCCCTCCATGCGCGAGAGCTTGCCCTCATAGCGCAAAAAGACTTCGACAAAGTGAAGCTGTTCGGGCGAGAGTTGGGCAAAGGGCACTTGGAGGCTGAAGCGCCCTTCGACGGTGGTGTCGCTGTCGGGCGAGTAAAAGCGGGTGACGATGATTTCGCCGCCGTCCAGCGGGCTGCGCAGCGGTAGGATGTTCATGGAATCGTGGCTCCTTCTGGTGATGCCGTTTTAAGACTGTCAGGGTTGCTTTGCGTCTATGTTGGCTCAAAATGCCGCCAGATCGCTTCTCCGGCAGGCTGTTACTTGGCTCGATTGTGGGCCGCGGAGCGGGGATAGCGCGGGCTGGGTGCTTGCAACGCCTCTCCCCACATAACCAGTTGCTCACCTAGCCGGCGACGCCATACGGGTGCGCTGCGGGCGGCTCTTTGTCCTGCTTGAGCCTGGGCAATGAGGCGCTGCCGTTGCGCGGCCTCACGCAGTTCTTTGTGGCGCATGGAAGCTAGGCCGATCTGATGAAGCAGATCATTGGGTCCCAGGTGCATAGCGTACCTCCATATTGGGTGTGGCTGCTGACCGGGTGTGACGCATTCAATGCTGAAATGTAAAAGCACTTTCGGTTTCTGCACCCAATCTATCACGATTTTTAAAAAAGTCAATATGTGATTTTGAAAAATTGATAAATTGAATATTTGTTTTTGGTTTTGTGAAGGGGGTTCTTGAAAATAAAGATTCTTGAAAATAAAAAAGGAGACGGTTCTCACCGTCCCCTTTTCGTGGGTTGTCGTGTCCGCAGGCGTTTGCAGACGCCGCCCCCGCCGCCTTGTCCGGAGAGCGGGGGCAGCGGGAGGTGGCGCTAGCTCAACCAGCCCTGATCAAGCAGGAAACTGGTCAAGCCTGGAATGCCAAAGCGTTTGCCCTGGTAGGCCTGGGCGCCGTAGTAGATCAGCGCAATCGCGGCCATGAAGAAGGCGATGGGGCTGAGACAGACGACGATGAAGCCGACCAGGATGCCCACCAGCGGGATCACCTGGAGGATGGCTGTGCCGATGGCGAGCGCCGCGGCAAAGGCAGTAAAGACTACTGTCAGCGCCAGGCTTTGTACGGCATGGTAACGCTGGAATGGGCGCTTCTTGCTGCTCTCGCTGAGCAAGATGATCACCGGCATAATGAACGGGATCAGGATCTGCGTCACGTAGGCAAGCATGGCGATCAGCTTATCGTCACGGTCCGCAGCGGGATCAACCGCCGCGTCGTGCATGAACTCGCCACGGCGCAAGGCACTGGCCGCGGCGGTTGCGCCTTCGCGTGCTTTTTCCGCGGCGCGCTCGGCGGATGTCTGCTCAGACTGGCTGCTGCCCTGTGTATGTTCGCCCTGTGGGTTGTTCATCCCTTGCTCGTTGGCGCCTTCGAATTCGGGTGTCGTCGACATGGATACTCTCCTCTGGTTCTGATCAATCAGCACCGCATTGGCGGTATAGCTGCTATCACCCCGGCGCACTGGATATGCGTGTGCTTGCCAATCCGTGCGTCCAGTGGTGGCCTGTTCAGTTGTGTTCATTTAACAGTACGCAGGTTGAGACAAAAGGTTGCAGGGAATGGGCAGGTTCTTTGCTCAATGTTGCTGCTCTGCCTAATAATTTTGGGTGTGTGGCCTATTCGTGAGCGGGGAAGGGCCGCAAGCCGCTTGATGACTTTTCCCCGGATTCCTTTGACCCACCTCTTGGGCGATGTTACAATTCTATGATATGCGTGTATTAGCTGTCTCTGATAAGGTGGAGCCGGTGCTCTATAGCGGCGGTGTCAACCAGCATGTTGGCCCCGTCGATCTGATCCTGAGTTGCGGCGATCTACCGTTTTACTATATTGAATACTTGACGAGCATGGTCAATCGGCCATGCTATTATGTCTTGGGCAACCACGGGCGCGAGGTCGAGTTCCAAGGCAACTGGACGCGAAAGACGGCCCCTCTGGGCGCGGGCAATTTGCATATGACCACCGCGCGCGAAAATGGGCTGCTGATGGCCGGGCTGGAAGGGTCGATCCGTTACAACGACGCGCCCAAGTACCAGTATACTGAAGGGCAGATGATGTGGAACATTTACCGGCTTGCGCCCAAGCTGCTGCAAAATCGCATCCGCTATGGGCGCTATCTCGACGTGCTGGTGGCCCATTCGCCGCCCTTTGGTATCCATGACGAGCAAGACCCGGCGCATCGTGGCTTCCGTGCATTCTTGACGTTTATGCGCTGGTTTCGGCCACGCTATCTTTTGCACGGTCACATTCATCTCTACCGGCGCGACACGGTGACGCGCACAAAGTATGAAGATACAGAGGTGATCAACGTCTATCCCTATCGAATTTTGGATCTGGAGCCTGGCGGATGAGCGAGTTTGAGCAGGCAAGCGACCCACGCGCATGGCGGCAGGTTTGCCGAGAGGCCGCCCATGCCCAGTCCTTGCAGGAGGCGCGGGCCGCGTGGGGTGTGAGCGGCGACGCGCCGGTCCCCTTCAACTATCGTTGGGAGCATGTCACGCAGGTGGTGTCGCTGGCGAAGCGGCTGGCGCGGGCCACACAGGCCGACTTGGAGATCGTCGAGGCCGCGGCCTGGCTGCATGATGTGCGCAAGGAAGAGTCGAGCCATGCCAAAGCCGGGGCGCAGGCGGCACGGGAGATTCTGGCCGCGACCGACTTCCCGCCGGAGAAGATCGAAGCTGTGGCCTATGCCATTCGCCAACATGCCGGACTAACCCGGCGCAACGGCGCGCCGCCTTTAGAGCCAATCGAGGCCGCGGTCTTGTGGGATGCCGACAAGCTGACCAAGATCGGCGTCCAGGCGTTGATGGTGCGCTGGAGCAGCGCGGATACCCGATATCTGACCATGGCGGAACGCTGGCGCGACTCGGCTAAATTTGCCCACAACACCCTGCCGCGCACCGTCGCCAGTATGAACACCGGCCCCGCCAAGGTCATGGCCGATCGACGTTTACGCAATATGCTGGCGGTCTTGAGCCTGTGGATGCGTGAAGCACGCGAGAACGGGATGGACCTCCGAGGAGATGAAAAATTTGAAGTATCATTTGATTACCCTGGGGTGCCCCAAGAATAAGGTGGACAGCGACGGCATTGAGATGCTGTTGCAAGGGGCCGACTATCGCATGGTCGATTCGCCGCGTGAGGCCGACGTGTTGATCGTCAACACCTGCGGCTTTCTGGAGGCGGCTAAGGAAGAGTCGATTGGCGTGCTCAGTGAACTGGCCCAACGCAAACGGCGCAATCAGACGCTGATCGCGGCGGGCTGCTTGGCCCAGCGCAACGGCGCGGAGGTGCTGGCGCGCGTGCCCAAGGTGGATGGGCTGTTGGGAACCCGGCGCTGGATGGATGTGCTGGACCTGTTGAGTACGATCCGGGGCGGCAACGGCTCGCGCCAACTCGCCAAGTATGATCTGCTGGGTGACGAGCGCCATCCTGTGCCGGTCCTGCTCGACGATCCAGGCGAGGAATATCGCCGCGCGGTGCCGCGCCCACCAGTCGAAGCGGGCAGCGCGTACTTGAAAATCTCGGACGGCTGTAACGCACCGTGTGCCTTCTGCACGATCCCCAGCTTCAAGGGCAAGCTGCGCAGCCGCCCGCTTGAAGCGGTGGTGGACGAGGCGCAGGCGTTGGTGGCAGCGGGAGCCAAGGAACTGGTGATCGTGGCGCAGGATACGACCGATTACGGCCGCGATTGGGGCGAGCCGGACAGCCTGGCGCGTCTGTTGAGCGCGCTCTGCCGCCGCACCAGCGATGATCTGCGCTGGGTGCGCTTGATGTATGCCTATCCGGGCCATGTGAGCGACGCGCTGATCGAGGTGATGGGGCGCGAGGAAAAGATCGTGCCCTACCTGGATATGCCGCTGCAGCATGGCGACCCGCGCACCCTGCGGCGGATGCGGCGACCGTCGCGGCTGGAGATGGTCTATGACCATATCACAAAACTGCGCGCGGCCATGCCCGACATTGCGCTGCGCACGACCTTTATCGTGGGCTATCCAGGCGAAACTGAAGAAGAGTTTCAGGGCTTGCTCGACTTTGTCGAAGCCATTGAGTTCGACAAGGTGGGCGCGTTTGAGTTCAGCCCGGAGCCGGGCACGCCCGCGGCAGACCTGCCTGACCAGGTTCCCGACGAGGTGAAGGCCGAACGCTATGCGCGCTTGATGGCGTTGCAGCAGCCGATTAGCCTGCGCAAGAATCAGGCCATGGTGGGCAAGCAGTTGACGGTCTTGGTCGAGGGCGAAGGGGAGATCGAGGGCAGCGGCCAGCCGCTTCTATTGGGGCGCAGTTATCGCGACGCGCCGGAGGTGGATGGCTTGGTGTTGATTCCGGGTGTGTCGGGTGCGCCGTTGGGGTCGATGTTCGACGTGCTGATCAACTCGGCCATGGAGTATGACTTAGTGGGCGAGCCGGTGGTGACGGAGACCTTCCGCAGCCGCAGGGCGGATCAAGTCTCGAATATTGACCTAGTGTAGACGCAGTATAGACCCAGTATAGACCCAGGAGTTTAGACGAGTTCGTACAGACGGGCGCTTGTGTCGGACTGGTGGGTCATCCAAACCAGCCGCGGCGGCGCTGTTGGCGGCGCTGTAGCTGGACTAGCTGGGCTACTTGTTGTTGGAGAGCGGCAACCGTCGTTTCGAGCGCGCGCATGCGGCTCTCCATGCGTTCTTTGCGCGTCTCCTCGCGGCGCTGATATTCAGCCAGCGCCCGCTCCAATTCGAGCATCCTGTCACGCAGTTTGCGATTCTCGTCCTTCAGATTAAAATTGTCCTGCACGACGACATTGAGCATGTCGCGCAGGTTGGTCTGCCCGTTAAGCACTGCCTGCTGGCTGCTGACGATGGTGTGCAAGACATCGCCCACAACCTGGGGCAGACCGCTGTCCTCCTCATCGTCCACGGCATTGACCTCCGCCGGAAGCAGCGGCCCCGGTATGTCGTCGGGGATTTCTTCGATCTGGGGAGGCGTCAGGTGCGCGTCGATCTGCTCGTCGTCGTAACCCTGGGCCAGCAGCTTTTGCACCGTGACCAGCGCGGCAATGTCGGCAGTGGTGAAGCTCGGCGCGTCCGCGGCCGCCGCGTTGGGGCTTAGGTGGCGGGCAAAGCGACGGCGCAGCCGCTGCAGGCCATCGGTCGAGACATCCAGATGGCGCGCCACTTCAGCGAGGCTAAAGGCTTTGGCCTGTGCGTCGGACTGGTGCAAATCAGCGTCGGAAGGACGATCTTCGCCCATACGTTTGTCGTTCATTGCTGGCTGGGACATGGGTGGCCGGGAGTAGGCATGTTGGGCACGCACAACGGATTGGCTGTCATGCATGCCCTGTGGGTGGCTGCCAGGAGCGCGGGAGGCTGCCGCAACGGTGCGGACAATGCCCCCGAATGGGTAATGGCTGTTCGGCGATGGCTATTCATCAACGATGCGCCAGGTGGTGTCGATAACATCTGAGTCATCGGCAGCCCGGCGCGAATGGCCCGCTTGCGCCTGCCGGTTGCGTCCGGTGAAGGCGCGGTTGACACTGGCTTGGGGCGCAAGCGCCACAAAGAGGCGCGCCGCCACCAGCAGCACGGCGATGTCGTCAAAGGGCAGCCCTGGCATCAGATCGATGGGCGAGATCCAGTAGAGCAGGGCCATAAAAGGCAGCGCCAGCTTGAGCAGCCCGGGCACGGTGGGATCCCATATAAGCCGCCAGGTGGCGACTAGGTCGCGGAAGATGCCGCCCCAACTACCGGCGGGTATGGATCGATGCGAACGTTGGTTCATGGTTTGGTTGACTCCTTCGGCGCAACCGGCCTCATTTCTTCCCGGCTGCACAAACGTTTAGCGCGGTCAGTATAGCGAAAATAGCCCACGCTGACAACTCAATCGGGGTTGCCTTGATTGGCCCCGATCACGTAGGATTGTTCTCAGCGTACTTGATTAGATTCGTGCTTTTCAGATGCCTACGACTTTGCAGATGTTGATTGACTATTCGGATATGTTGCTCCAAGTGCTGGCTGAACTGCGCGGCGCTTTCCTGGACGCGGCCGATAGTCGTGAACAAGCTGTCGAACTGTTGGCGGCGCAGATCACCGACCCTACCTCGGTGCAGATGGCCTATGAGGAGGTGGGCGACTATGCGCCCGAAAGCCGCACAGCCATCGAATTGCTGCTCAAGGAAGGCGGCGAACTGGCCGAGGCGCAGTTTACGCGCCAGTTTGGGGGGATTCGCCAGATGGGACCGGCCAAACTGGAGCGCGAAATGCCCTGGCTCAATCCGGAAAGCACGGCGGAACTCCTTTACTACTATGGGCTGATCGGTCGCGGCTTCAAAGGCGCGGGCAAAAGCGCGCATACCATTATCTATCTGCCCAGCGACATCACCCCCTGGCTGCCCCACCCCCAAAGCCAAGTGCCCGATGGCGCATTGGCTGTGCGGCCTGTGCCGCCGCCGCCCCAAGCGCGCGTGCTCTTGGCCGACGACAGCTTTCTGGAGGACGCGGGCACTTTGCTCGGCTTCTTGCACACGGACCATTTCCGGCTCACTGTCCACGGGCCTGAGCGAGAGGACATCGACCGCTTTGTGCAGCGGCTGCAAGTTCCCTATACCGACGACGACCCGGATCTGAACACACGGCTGGCGCTTTTGCTGCACATTGCCAACCGGCTTGGCTGGCTGCGACGGGCCGATGATGGTTCGATCCAATTAACGGGCAACCGTGTACGCCAGTTCCTAGAACAAACCCGCGCCGAACAGCGACAAGCCCTGTGGGACGCGTGGCGAACATCGCCGGACTGGAACGATCTATGCCGCACCCCCAGCCTAGAGTGCGCCGAGACGGGCAATTGGCAGAATGACCCGCTGCAAACGCGCACCGCACTGCTCAACCTGCTGCGCGGGCTGCAGCCTGGCGCATGGTACAGCCAGGACGAAGTGATCTCCGCCATTAAAGCGGTCGAGCCTGACTTTCAACGGCCCACGGGCAATTACGACACTTGGTACATCCGAGATACCAATACGCAAGAATTCCTCAAAGGATTCGAGGCTTGGGACGAGGTAGAAGGCGGCCTGCTCCGCTTCCTGTTCCGCGGCCCGCTGCATTGGTTAGGCGCGTTGGACTTGGGCGAACCGTCCGCGGGTGACGACTATCAAGTCTCGTTGAGCCGCTGGGGATCGATCTGGCTGGAGCAAGATTCGCCTGCACCGCATGAAGCGTCCCACGGGCCGATCACGGTGAACGACGACTTCACCATCACCATTCCCCACGGTACGCCGCTGGGCGACCGTTTCCGCGTCGAGCGCTTCGCCAACTGGACGGCGTCTTACCCCGCGTTCGTCTACCAGATCAACCAGCGCAGCCTGAAGCGCGCGGCGGAAGAAGGTATTACGACCGACAAGGTGCTGGATTTCCTGCGCAGCCGCGTCCGCGCCATCCCGCCCAAGGTCATCGCCGCGCTGGAGCGTTTTGGCACGGCTGAACGCGTGCAAAGCTAGGCTTTGGCGGCGGTATCCTGCGGGAAATTAAAATTATCTAAACGGCAATAAAAACAGCCTGCGGCGCACGTCCGCAGGCTGTTTCGTTCTCGTTCTATGAAGCTGTCGGGAAGGACGCGGCGCTTAGGCCTTGGCCTTGGACTTGGCTTCAGCGTAGTTCTTGGCAACCTGATCCCAGTTCACGACGTTCCAGAATGCCTTGATGTAGTCTGGGCGGCGGTTCTGGTAGTTCAGGTAATAGGCATGCTCCCACACATCCAGGCCGAAGATGGGGGTGTCGCCCTGCATATAGGGGCTGTCCTGGTTGGCAGTGCTGTAAAGGTCGAGGCTGC
>CAZZNG010000084.1:0-9632 GCA_964655505.1 uncultured Litorilinea sp.
TATTACGGCTTCACAGCTTACCGCGCGGGCCAGGCGATCCTTTCGCTGCGCCACGACGGCGATTTCGACGCGCAAGATCTGCGTCAAGCCGCGCTTCACGCAGCCGTGATCAACCGCGCCGTAACAGGCGCGGCCCAAGAGAGCGAATTTCTGCATCCCCCCCTGTCCGCTGCCGCAGCGATCCCGGCAATCGGCCCGACGCTGGCCGCCATCCCCAACTTAATCGACGTGGGTCGCGACAGCGTGGACCTGGGCTACAGTGTGCTGGAACTGGTGGCGCAGCAGACCGAACACTCCGGCGATCTGCCGCTGCTCGACCTACTCATGGCCGCCATGCAGGCGCAGCCCGATCGCTTCGGCGCATTGAGCGAGCAGATGGAGACAATCCATCAGACGCTGGCAAGGATTCCAGCCAAGCGCCTGATTAGCCCGCTGCGCGACCCGATTGCCCAAAGCCAAGCAGCTACCGAACTGGCAAGCGTGGGGCTGGCAATGGCCCCATCCCTGCCCAAGATACTCGGCTTTGGCGAGCCGCAGACCTATCTGCTGTTGGTGCAGAACAACCAGGAACTGCGCGCCACCGGCGGCTTTATCAGCGCGGCGGGAACCGTCACGCTGCGCCAGGCGCGACCGGAAAACCTGGCGCTCAATGACAGCTACAGCGTGACGCGCGACGACGTGAATCACCCTTCCGCGCCAGAGCCGCTGCAAACGTATATGGACATTGAGTTGATCTTCCTGCGCGATGCCAACTGGTCGCCCGACTTCCCCACCACCGCGCAATTGGCGCAGTCGCTCTATGCCCAAGACGCCGGGGTGCGCGTTGATGGGGTCATCGCGCTTGACCTCCACGCGGTCGAGCATCTGGTGGCTGCGCTCGGCACACTGCACGTTCCCGGCTCGGACGAAGAGATTCGCGCAGAAAACTTGGTGCAGCAGTTGCAGTCGTTTTGGGATCAGCCCATCGGCACTGACGACACCATCCAAAGCGCGGGACACGAATGGCTGCGCCAGCGCAAAGACTTCATGCCCATCCTCGCCAAAGCCGCGCTGGAGCGCATCGAGTCGGGCGACGTGAACCCGCTGGCGCTGGCCGCGGGCGTGCATGCCAGCCTGGATGTGCGCGGGCTGCAAGTCTGGCTGGAAGACGCGGAGGCCGCGGCGCACTTGGCCGCACGCGGCTGGGATGGCGGTCTGCGCGCCGAGGAGACGCCCGATTTTGTGGCGCTGGTCGACACCAACATGGGCTATAACAAAGTGGACGCGGTGTTGCAGCGCAGCTTGGACTACACGATCACCTGGCCCGATGGCCCGGATGCACCCGCCCAGGCCACTGTGCGCGCCACCTACCATCACCCGCTGCAGGTCGCCAACCCCATCTGTGAGGCCAGTTCAATCTACGGCGACAGCTATACGGACATGATCGAACGCTGCTACTTTGACTATGTACGGCTCTATGTGCCCGCGGGCAGCCAACTGGTCGCGCTCGACGGCGTCATGCCAGGCTCGACCGATACGCAGCCAGGCGAAGACAGAACCCAAATCTTCGCGGGCTACTTCACGCTTGAACCAGGCGACAGCCACACCATCACCTTTACCTATCGCCTGCCGCCTACCATCACGCCTGACGGCTACAGCCTGGGCGTGCAGCGCCAAGCAGGCAGCGGCGACTTGCCCGTCACGCTCACCTTGCAAGCAGGCGACCGCAGCGCGACCCGCGCCATGACCTTGACATCGGGCTATCTGCGTTGGGAGCCTGCACCCTAGCCGCGCCCATCCGCACCAACCAACACAGCCAAACGACGAGGGCCGATCCCGCTGCATGGGATCGGCCCTCGTCTTGGTATACTGCTTGGATACTGCTACCTATCTGTCTAGTCTAGCAGGTGTTGTCGAATCAATCAGCGCCAGGGGCGCGAACGGTAGCGTTCCGGCTGGAGCATCCGCTCCTGCGCGCTCAGCGGCGGCGGCAGCAGCAGATCGACCACCAGCGCGAAGATCAACGCCAGCGCGGCCAACCCAGCCGCAAGCCACGCCAGCCACATCGCGTTCCCTGCGCCGTTTGGTTGGGGCGCGGCGGGTTCAACGGCCTTGGCGGCTGCCATGGGCGGCACGTTGTCCACTGCTAGCGGCGCGCGGCTGGTCAGCGTCAAGACATAGACCCCACCGCGATGCCCGCTCAACGGCAGCAAGTCAGCCGCCCGGCTCGGCAGTTCGGGATGCTTGAGCGGCAGCCAGTTCGCGCCGCCGTCCGTGCTGTACGCCACGCGATCCGGCGTGTGGTGAACAAAGGTGGGGCCGACCAGTTGGCTTGTCGCCACATAGACCACTTGGGGCTGCAGCGGGTCGGTTGCCAGCGCATCTACGTAGGTGCGCGCCGCGGTATTGGGCGTCAGCCCGTGGTTGACCGGCTGCCAAGTAATGCCGTCCTCGCTTTGTACCACACCCCGATCCACCGTGCCCACCAGCATGATCGGCTTCTCCGCGCCCGTCACAGCCAGGGACGCGGGCAGGCTGTGGAGCGTCTCCACCTGCACCCAGGTCAAGCCGTAATCCATTGCCCGATAGAGATGCCAGCGGGTGCGCGCCAAGACCAAGCCGCGCCCGCGCAGGTCGGTGACCACTTGCAGCACCGGCTCGTCGAGCAGCAATTGCGCGCTTGTCTGGAGTTGGTCGCCTGCATCGCGCAGCCGGAACAGCCCAGCATTGTCGGTTGCAGCAAAGACCAGCCGCTGCACCGGGTCGACGGCCAGGTCTGTGACGCCGCCAACCAAATCACCGTGAACGATGGGATGGGTGAGCGGTGTACGCTGCCAGTGGCGGCCCCGATCCACGCTGCGATAGACTGCCAGTTCATTGGCGGCCCCGACATAGACCACATCGAGCAGCGAATCGGACGGCGCAGGCGCAAGCGCCACTGCCCCGGCAATGACTTCCTCCGGCAGCGTCACTTCCGCCCAGTAGCCAGGCTGGCCCACAAAAAGCCGCCCGCCATCAATGGCATAGGCAGGCGCGCCAGGCCGCACCGCGGCGGCATAATCGCGCACGTTTTCAAGCGTGGATTGGATGGTGACCGCGGGGTGGCTCTGTGGGCGACGGCCCAACCCGCCCAAGACAGCGGCGATCAGCGCAACGGTGACGAGCACCATAAATAGATGACGTGACTGCATGAATCCCTCGATGCTTTTCGGCCAGGTTGTGGCGTCTGCACACCACTTGGCAATTCTGCTTGCAGTTTCACAGCAAACTTACCTGCAAGCTGCACAAGCAGATGCGACAAGTCGTGAAACCCGCTTCCTTGCACAGATGACGTAACAACGACCGAAAAAGTTGCGGCGGATTCATTTAGTTATGCCGTGAATATTGCTAAAGTTTACATAGGCATGGGGTTATAGCGACAAAAAACCCGGAAGCTGCGAGCTTCCGGGTAGTTAGCAGTAGCACTTGCCGGTAGGTTACGCCTTGCCCCAACCGCCGCCGCCTGGCGTGGCAATCCGCAGGCGCGCGCCCGCGGGCAAATAGCGCGTGAACTTGCCTGGCAGCACCTCTTCGCGCCCGTCAGGATGGATCAAGGTGTTGCGGCCCACTTCGCCCGCCGCGCCACCCGCCAACCCCCAGGGCGGCACGCTGCGCCGTTCGCTCAACATGGTGACCGTGGCCGGGGCCAACAGCAAATACTCGCGCACAATGCCGTCGCCGCCGCGGTGAAGACCCGCGCCGCCGCTGTGGGGCCGGATGGCATAGCGCACCAGACGCAGCGGGAAGGTTCCCTCCAGCGCCTCCAGCGGCGTATTCAGCGTGTTGGTCATATGCACCTGCACGCCGCTCAACCCATCCGCGTCGGCGCTGGCCCCCATGCCCCCTGCGATGGTTTCATAGTAGGCATAAGGTGTGCCATCCGCGCGCTTGCCGCCCATGGTCAAGTTGTTCATCGTGCCCTGGCTGGCGGCAGGGATGCGGTCGGGCAGCGCTTGCGCCAGCGCGCCCAGCACTACGTCGGTGATGCGCTGGGAGGTTTCCACGTTGCCGCCTGCCACCGCTGCCGGTGGATCGGCGTTGACCACTGTGCCCGGCGGCGCGATCACCTGCACAGGCGCAAAGCAGCCCGCGTTCATGGGCACATCATCGCCCAAAAGACAGCGCACCACGTAATAACAGGCGGATTGGGTGATGGCAATCACCGCGTTGAGCGAACCGCGCATCACCGGCGCGGTGCCGCTGAAATCAAAAGTGACCCCATCCCCGGCAATGGTCGCGGTGAGTACAATCGGGACCAACGTCACCGCATCACCCTGCTTGCCGCTGTCGCCGTCCACCAACTCCAGCACATCCTCAAAGTGATAGCTGCCCTGGGGCCAGGTGGCGATCTCGGCGCGCGTCAGCCGTTCGCTGTATGCCTGCAAATGTTCGGCATAGGCCATCACCTCCGCGCGGCCATGCGCGGCCACCAGGTCGACCAAGCGCTGTTCGCCCACCGCGGCCGCGGCCCGCTGCGCGGCCAGGTCGCCGCGCCGTTCATCGGGTGTGCGTACATTGCGCAGGATCAGCCGCAGCAAATCCGCGTCGAGCGTGCCCGCCTTGTAGAGCTTGACCGGCGGGATAATGATGCCCTCTTGATAGATCTCGGTCGAAAGGGGCAGCGATCCCGGACTCATGCCGCCCACGTCGGCGTGGTGGGCGCGGCTCGCCACAAAGAAGGAGGGCGCGTCCCCATCACCCGCCACAAAGACCGGGCTGACCATGGTGATGTCGGGCAAGTGATTGCCCCCCTCAAAGGGGTCGTTGACGATCACCACATCGCCGCGCGACCAGCGGTCGAAGCGGTCGAGGATCGTCGCCACGCTAGCGGGCATCGCGCCCAGGTGCGCGGGGATGTGCGCGGCCTGCGCCACCATGCGACCAGCCCCGTCGAAGAGCGCACAGGAGAAGTCGAGCCGCTCTTTGATGTTGGGTGAATAGCCTGTGCGCCGCAGGGTGACGCCCATTTCCTCTGCGACACCGGCAAAACGATGGCGGTAAAGCTCCAGCGTAATCGGGTCGACGCCGGAGAGCGTGCCCGATTGGGTAGGCGATTGGGTCAAGCCGGTCATTGCGCCGCCTCCTGGGGGAGGGTATGGGTGAGAATCAAGTTACCGAAAGGGTCTATCTCGCCCTGCCAGTGTGGTGCGATGACCACGGTCGCGTCGTATTGCAGCACCAATGCAGGCCCGTGCAGCCGATTGCCCGGCTGCAGCCGATCGCGGCGGTAGACGGGGACGGGTGTAGCCGCGTCCGGCGCAAACCAGACACTGCGCTCGCCCAAGTAGGCCGCTTGTGGATCAGGCCCAGCCGCGGGCCGTTCCGGCAGGGCTGCGGCGACCCCTGGCGCGCGCCCCACCAGGCGCAGCGTCACCACTTCGACCGGCTCGTCGGGCATGGCATAGCCATAGCGCCGCGCGTGGGCTGCGTGGAATGCCTCCACCGCGCCTTGCAGCGCCGAACGGCTCACGCTTGTCCCATCCACCGGCAGCGCCAGCGGCACAGTCAATTCGTAGCTTTGGCCGCGATAGCGCAGATCCAGCAGCGCCTCCAGTTGGGGCGCGTCAATGCCATCTTGGGCCAGCACCGTCCTGACCCGCTGCGCCAGCGCAGCCACAGCATTGGTCAACTGCTCGGTCAGTTGTTCGGACAGCGGCGAGAGATCATCCTGGCCGCGGTCGATCTGCGCCCAGATCGTCTGCGACGCGTCATAGACCACATCCGCGGCCAACATGCCATAGGCGCTTAACACACCGGGAAAGGGAGGGATCAGGATGCGGCGAATTGACAGGGCATCGGCCAGGCCGCAGGCGTGCATGGGGCCTGCGCCGCCAAAGGGCACAAGCGTAAACTGGCGCGGGTCGTAGCCGCGCTCGACCGAAACACGGCGCAAGGCCCGCTCCATGGTGGCATTGGCGATGCGGATCACGCCCAGCGCCGCGGCCTCCACGCTCAGATCAAGCGCCTGCCCTAGCTGCTGCAAGACACGCCGCGCCGCGCCTTCATCCAGCCCCACCTCGCCGTGGCCGCCCAAAAAGCCCTGCGGATCGAGCCGCCCCAACACCAAATTGGCATCGGTCACGGTGGGTTCCTGGCCGCCGCGACCATAACAGGCCGGGCCAGGCACCGCGCCCGCGCTGCGCGGGCCGACACGCAGCGCGCCGCCTACATCGACATAGGCAATGCTGCCGCCGCCTGCGCCCACTGTGTGAATGTCGATCAGTGGCAGACGCAGGGGCAGATCGTCGATCAGGCTCTCCGCAGTGGTGGGGATCGCGCCGGGGCAAAGGGCCACATCGGTGCTTGTCCCCCCCATGTCAAAGGTGATCAACTGCGGCGCCGCCCCATTATTGGATGTGTTATTTGATACCGCGTTATTTGATACCGTGTTATTCGACGCTGTATCACTCGATGCCGCGCCATTGGACGACACGCCAGCCGATTGAGCCAGGGCAAACGCGCCCACGACGCCCCCCGCGGGGCCGCTCAACACCAGGCGCGCCGCCTGGTCCGCGGCCTGGGCCAGGCCAATCGCGCCGCCGTTCGACTGCATGATGCGAACATGGCTGCCCGGCAGCGCCTTGTCCAGCCGCGCCAAGTAGCGCGCCACAAGGGGCTGCACATAGGCGTTGATCACCGTCGTCGCGGTGCGCTCATATTCGCGGTATTCAGGCAGGATCTCGCTGCTGAGGGAAAGGGGCAGGTCGGGCAGCCGCTCACGCAGAATGACCGCGGCGCGGCGCTCATGATCCGGGTTGCGAAAGGCATGTAAAAAGACAATCGCCAGGCTCTGCACGTCGCTTTGCGCCAGTTCTGCGGCCAACCTTGCCACCGCGTCCTCGTCCAGCGGCGTCACGACTTCGCCTGCTGCGTCGAGCCGCTCATCCACCTCGCGCCGCCATTCGTCTGCCACCAAAGAAGGGGGCCGCGTTTGGCTCAAGCGGTAGAGGAACGGGCGGTTCTGGCGGCCAATCACCAACACATCACCAAAGCCGCGCGTGGTCAACAGGCCGGTCTTGGCCCCGCGCCGCTCCAGCAGTGCATTGGTTGCCACGGTCATGCCGTGGACGATCTGCGCCGCGTCCAGGCTCGTCCTGTCAATGCCCAGCGCCTCAAGCCCCGCCACAATGGCGCGGCTCTGGTCATCCGGCGTGGTGGGCACTTTATGCACGCGCAGCCCTGCACCGTCCAACACAACAAAGTCGGTGAAAGTCCCGCCCACATCAATGCCCACCAACGTCGCTTCAGAAGTCATACACGCTCAACAATCTAGGTTTGTGTTGGCCGCGGCGACCCCAGGCGATACCAATCTTCCAGGTCCGCGCCCGACGACGCTGGATAGAAATCGGTGTAGGGGCGCGCCTCCGCGGCGACCAATTCGGACAGCTGCTGCATACGCGGGCGGGCTGTGGACTGGAGGAAGTCACGCCGCGCGCCGCCGCGCAGCCCAACCGCCTCTTTCCAGATGGCGCGGCCGCACAAGACCCCGCTTGCCCCGGCTTTACAGGCCACCGCGACTTGATCAATGTAGGTGTCAAAATCGACTCCCGCGCTGAGCAAGACCCAGGGCACAGGAGTCGCCTCGCTCAGTTCGGCGCACGCATCGGCCCATTCATCTTGATCCGTTGTCTGGGCCACGTCTAGGGGGAATTCGGCCTTGAGCACGTCGATGCCCAACGGCACGAGTTTGCGCGCGGTCTCGACCACTACGCGGCGGCGCTCGGCATTGGGCACTTGTTTAACGCCGGGGTCAAGCGAATAGTGCAGCGGCTCCACAAAAAGCGGCAGTTCCCACGTCTGGCACTGCGCGGCGACCTCTGCCACCAACGCTTCTTGGTCCGCGGCATTGGGCGCGTCGGGCCGGTAGTAGATGAGCAGTTTGACGCCGCTCGCGCCCGCTTTGCGCGTGCGCTCCACGCTCCAATCGTCCAACAAAGCGGTGCGCCGCTCGGTTGGCTCGCCCTCATAGCCGCTCTTTTCCAGCGCCAGCAGCAGCCCCGCTTGGCCGGAGAGCGCGCCGCTTGCCACGCAGGCTGGATAGCCGGCCTCCACGTCGAGCAAGACCGCGCTGGCATAGGGCGAGAGCGCGCCGATCACCGATTGTTTCAACTCGGCCACATCGCGATAGCCTACACTGTCCGGGTCATCCGGCTTGATGGCCCGTGTGAGGCTGCCGCGCTGATCCATCGCCAACATGGCGAATGTGCCATTGGGCAATGCACACTGCTGGAGACAGCGCCGAACGCCTAATGATGGTTTCATATGTGAAGTCTCCTACAACCCCTTTTGCACAAGCGAGTTAAACTAGGTAAGCTTGTACGCACTATTTCATGTGACCGACCAAAATTATAACCATTGTAGCGCTTTAAAGAGAGAGGATGCAACCAGTATGCGATTCACCGGACGCTCTGTCGCCATGGTGGCGCTGCTGCTGATGGCAGCGCTCGTGCTTGCCGCCTGTCCGCAGGCGACGACGCCGGCTGCACCGGCAGAAGGGACTACCGCAGAAACAGAAACAGGCACAGACGCTACACCGGCGGAAGCCGGTGAAGAGACCGCTGGAGAGGAAGAGGCCCAAGCGCCCGCAGCCGCCGCAGACCTCAAAATCGGCCTTGTCACCGATGTGGGCCGCGTCAACGACCGCAGCTTCAACCAATCGGCCTGGGAAGGCGTGCAAGCTGCGGCCCAGACGCTCGGGCTGGACGAAGACGACCTCCGCGCCATCGAGACCCAGTCCGCCACAGACTATGCCGACAACCTCCAACAGTTTATCGATGCGGACTATGACGTGATCGTCACGGTTGGGTTTGCCCTGGTCGAAGCGACCGTTGCCGCGGCCCAGGAGAACCCCGACGTCTATTTCATCGGCGTGGACCAATTCCAGGAAGAGACCACCCCCAATGTGGTGGGTCTTGTCTTCCACGAGGATCAATCGGGCTTTTTGGCCGGTGCGTTGGCTGCGCAATTGACCGAATCGGGGACAATCGCCGCGGTCTTGGGGACGGACCTCGTGCCGGCAGTGGTGGCCTTCAAGGAAGGGTTTGAAGCAGGCGCGCGCTACATCAACCCTGACATCAACATCATCTCCACCTATCACCCGGGCGAGCTTGCGCAAGCCTTCACCGATCCAGAATGGGGCGCGGCGACCGCAGCCCAGGCAATTGACCAAGGCGCGGACGTGATCTTTGCGGCAGGGGGTCAAACCGGCAACGGCGCGCTGCAAGAAGTAGCAAGCCACGAAGGGCTTTACTGCATCGGCGTGGACACGGACCAGTGGCTGACGCTGCCTGCCGCGCATCCCTGCCTCGTCACCAGCGCCATGAAGCTGATCACCCCCGCGGTCGAGGAATTGATCCTCGCGGTGGCCGATGGCACGTTTGAAGGCGGCAACTTCTATGGCGAGGCCGGGCTGGCCCCCTTCCACGACTTCGAGGATCAGATCTCCGACGAGATCAAACAGACGCTGGCCGAGATCGAAGCCGGTCTGCAAGATGGCAGCATCGAAACCGGCTACAACCCCTAATCGCGGCCCAATATAGCGAGCTGGCAGGCATGAATATCTATCAACAGCTTGCCGAAGCCCTGTAGGTATGTTTTAATGCGGCGGGAGGGGT
>CAZZNG010000084.1:9732-19958 GCA_964655505.1 uncultured Litorilinea sp.
TCTATCAACAGCTTGCCGAAGCCCTGTAGGTATGTTTTAATGCGGCGGGAGGGGTGTTCCCCTCCCGCCGTTTTATTCGCTGTTTCATGTCGTGTGTTTTATGTCGTAACAGCGCAGCCCCAACCGTATCTAGCAGCACGCTACTGACCAAACTATCGAGAAATTCATCATGCCAAACTGGGCTTGCGTCCTGTTGACGCCTATGCAAGCTGCCTCTGTCCAGGCAGGGAGCGCCCTTAAATGAATGCCCTTGCACTGCGCCGCATTGGTCGGGCTGTGTTGATTCCGGGGCTCGCGGTGATCACCGCGCTGCTGATCGGCGCGATCATCATGTGGATCTTTGACGACGATCCACTAGACGCCTATCGCGGGCTGTTTGCCGGGGCCTTTGGTTCCGGTCGCGCCTGGGCCAACACCATCCGCGACACCACCCCGCTCATCCTAACCGGCCTATCGGTGGCCGTCGCCTTCAAGGCCGGTCTCTTCAACATCGGCGCATCCGGCCAGTTCCTCATGGGCACGGTGGCATCTGTGGCTGTCGGCATCAGCTTTGCCGGGCTGCCCGCGTTCATCCACCTGCCGCTTGCCATCCTCGCCGGGATCGCCGGGGGCATGATCTGGGGGGCGATTCCGGGCTTGCTCAAGGTCTACACCGGCGCGCATGAAGTCATTGTGACGATCATGCTCAACTATGTGGCTTCGCTCTTTGCCGCGTGGATAGTCTATGCCGGCGGAACCCAGGGACAGACGCCCGGCCCGCTGTGGGATCGCACTGCGGGGGCCGTCTCCGAGACGCCCGACGTGCTGTTGAGCGCGCGCATCCCCTGGATTGTGCCGCCGCCCTACCGGCTGCACTATGGAACCGTGCTGGCTGTATTGGCCGCGGTTCTCATCTGGTGGATTCTCTACAAGACGATCACCGGCTTCGAGATCCGCACAGTCGGCCAAAACATGCGCGCGGCGCGCTATGCCGGGATGAACGTGGGAGGCATGATCGTCTTGGCAATGGCGATGGCGGGCGGGTTGGCTGGATTGGCCGGAGCCATCGAAACGCTGGGGCTGAACCATAAATTTGCGCCGGAGTTTGGCGGCGGCGTCGGCTTCGAAGGCATCACCGTCGCGCTCTTGGGCCAAACCCACCCGCTCGGCGTGGTCTTTGCCGCGTTCATGCTCGGCGCGCTGGATTCCGGCGCGACGCGTATGCAGTTCGAGTCGGGCGTATCCGCGGATATTATCCAGATCATCCAAGCGTTGGTCTTGACCTTTGTGGCAGCCCCTGCCATCATTCGCAGCATCTTCCGGCTGCGTAAACCGGCAGACGAAGTGGAGACTACGGCCTTGAGCAGCAGTTGGAGCGGCAGCTAGACCGCGGTCACAGCGGGGCGCTGCCTGCTGCCCATTTTTGCAGAGCGCCCTCCCTTTGGATAGGAAATCACCCCGTTCATGAGCAGACATCCTTTCTGGCGCGGCAGCTCATTTGTCGCCATGATCCTTGCCCTTGCGCTGGTCGTCATGGCGATCCTGGTCAACACAACCGATCTTGGCACGCATGTCTGGCTGCGCGTTCTCTTTGGCGTCAGCGCGCTCAACTTCACGCTGCGCGCCGCGGTGCCGCTGATTCTGGGTGCGCTGTCGGGCATCCTGTGCGAGCGGACAGGCATCATCAACATCGGCATCGAAGGCATGATGCTGGCCGGGGCCTTCGCCGGATTCGCCGCCAAAGTCGCCACGAATGAATGGCCGCTGCTGCCCAGCCTCTTGGCGGGTGTGTTGGCCGCGGTGGGCGTGGGCGCGCTCATGGGGCTGCTGCACGCCACCTTGTCGATCCGCTTCCGCGTTGATCAGATCATTTCCGGCACCGCGATCATCATCTTAGCCACAGGCACATCAGCCTATCTCTTTGACCCGAACGATGTCGCCATCGGCAAGTTTGGCGAGCTGCCCCTCCCCGGCCTGACCGACATTCCGGTCATCGGCAGAGTCTTGTTCAACAACCCGCCCATCACCTATATCACGCTGCTCTTGGTCGTCCTGATCCATGTGGGGCTTTTTCACACGCGCTGGGGCCTGCGTACGCGCGCCTGTGGCGAACACCCGCGCGCAGCCGACACCGTGGGCATCCCGGTCAACCGCTACCGCTACATCAACACCTGCATTGGCGGCGCGCTGGCTGGGCTGGCGGGCGGCTTTCTGGTGCTGGAGGCTGTAGGCCAATTTCAAGAAGGCATGACCGCGGGCCGCGGCTTTATCTCGCTGGCCGCTATGATCTTTGGCAACTGGAATCCATTTGGCGCGCTGGGCGCGGCCCTGCTCTTTGGCTATACCCAGGCGCTGCAAAACGAACTGCTGCTGGCAGGCGTCACCCAGATTCAACTGTTGGATCGCGAGTGGACAATCCCGCGCCAGTTTATTAGCATGTTGCCCTACGTGGTTACCATCGTCGCGGTCTCCGGCTTTGTGGGTCGCGTGCGCGCGCCCGCGGCCGAAGGCAAAGTCTATGAAACCGAAGGCAGCTTGCAGTAGCGCCCATCTGTTTTCGCTATGCTTACGGGCTACCGGGTGGAGCGGCAGGATGCGGCGCCGCGCCCGACTCCGCTACAACTCGACTCGGCAGCCACCCGACTCGGCAGCCACCCGACTCGGCAGCAAAGGAGCCAATCGCCAGCGTGTCTGCATCTCCTGTTCTTGAAGCGCCTGTTCTGGAAGCACGCAACATCACCAAAGTCTTTCCTGGCGTCGTCGCCAACCAAGACATCAATCTCACCTTGCATCAAGGCGAGATCTTGGCGCTGCTGGGCGAAAATGGAGCCGGCAAATCGACGCTGATGAACATCATCTACGGCCTCTATCAGCCCACCGAGGGGGAGATCCGGGTCAAAGGCCGCGCGGTGCGCATGAGCAGCCCCAACGACGCCATCCAACTGGGCATTGGCATGGTGCATCAGCACTTCCAGCTGGTGCCGGTCATGACCGTGGCGGAAAATGTCATGTTGGGCAGCGAAAGCACACGCTTTGGCCTGCTGGATACCCAAGTCGTTGCGCAGCGCATCCGCGACCTGTCCGACCGTTACGGCCTTTCGGTCGATCCCTATGCGCTGGTCGAGGATCTACCTGTGGGCGCGCGCCAGCGGGTCGAGATCGTCAAGACCCTCTATCGAGACGCCGACATCCTCATTCTCGACGAACCCACCGCGGTGCTTACCCCCCAGGAGAGCGAAGGGCTGTTCGAGATCATGGCGACGCTGCGCAGTCAGGGCAAATCGATCATCTTCATCACCCACAAGCTCAAGGAAGTCCTGCGCGTGGCCGACCGCATCCTTGTGCTGCGCAATGGCCGCGTGGCGGGCGAGGCCGATCCCCAGACCGCGACCCAAGCATCGCTGGCCGCGCTCATGGTCGGCCGCGAGGTCATCCTCACTGTGGAAAAGGACGAGGCCAAGCCCGGCCCGTTGGTGCTGGATGTGCAAAACGTGACTGCACGCACCGACACCGGCGACCTTGCCCTGGCCGGTGCATCGCTCCAAGTCCATGCCGGGGAGATCGTCGGCGTTGCCGGGGTGCAAGGCAACGGGCAGACCGAACTGGTCGAGGTGTTGACGGGCTTGCGCCCAGCGCTCGGCGGGCGCATCCAGATCAACGGCATGGACATGACCAACGCGTCGCCGCGGCGCATCACCGCGCAGGGGCAAAGCTGTCATGTGCCCGAAGACCGGCACGCCTATGGCATGGTCGAAACCTATACAGTGGCTCACAACCTGGTATTGAACACCTATTACCTGCCGCCATTTGCCCAAGGGCCTACGGTGCGCGAGAATGCCATCCGCCAACACGCGGCGGCCCTTGTCGAAGCGTATGATGTACGCACCCCCAGCATTGACACGCTTGCCGGAAATCTGTCCGGCGGCAACCAGCAAAAAATGGTCGTGGCGCGCGAATTTAGCCGCGAGGTCAAGCTGCTGATCGCGGCCCAGCCGACCCGCGGCATTGACGTCGGCTCGATTGAGTTCATCCACAACCAGATTGTTGCCAAGCGCGACGAAGGCGTGGCCGTCTTGCTCGTCAGCGCAGAGTTGGATGAGATCATGGCCTTGGCCGACCGCATTGCCGTCATGTATAAAGGTCAGGTTGTTGCGGTTGTCCCGCGCAGCCAAGCCACCCGCGAACAATTGGGGCTGCTGATGGCCGGTGGTCATCCCGACGAAGCCCATGCCCAACCGGAGCCGCTGCCCGCCTAACCGAGCAGTGGGCCTGGTTGGTAGATTGCCGCTTTTCGTCCAACTTGTTCCACGTTCCCACCTGATTGGCTTATGAACCCATCTGACCCAATTCTCGACCAGCCGCAAGACATTGACTATGATGCCATCGATCCGGCAGCCACCTACCGGCTGGCGAATCATGACATTGTCTTTGATGTCAACGCCACCACCGATGTGCAAAATCTGGTGTGGCCTTGGGCCGATGCGACCTATTTGCGGTCGCTGACCATGCGTGTGCGCGATCCGCAGCTCGAAGAGCTAGCGCCGATGATCACCCGCTATTATCCCGGCTACCAAGAGACGATCCTCGGCTCCGAAGGCATGATCATCAGCAAGCAAGTTGCCGCGCCCTTGGGCAGCGCGTATGACCGCGGCATCCTGTGGATGCTCGACTGTCAGGCCGAAGGCGACCGGCTGATCCGCATCGACATCGAGATCGACTGGGGCGAACCTCTGACCCAGCGCATGGTCGATGGGCTGCTGGTGGCGCAGCGCAACCCCGGCCAAGCACGCGGCATCTATTCGCAGCACAACGCGGAGAGCACCCGCGTCTTTGGCAACCCCCACGGTCGCCCATCGGGTCTGCGGCTGCACGACGATGGCCGCGCCGAACTCACCTACTTTGTGCTGGTCAACGGCATGGTCGAAGTGCCGCTGCTGCTTACCATCAGCGATGTGGGCGAACAGGTGGCGTGGAACGGCTTTCTGGGGCTGCGTGACGTCGAACGCGCCTTTGAATTGAGCGTGGAAGCCTGGGAAAAAGCGGTCAAGCGCGGCCGCCTGTGGACATCCGACCCGGAACTCAATCGCGCGGTGCAAGGCGGGCGGCTGACCGCGCTGCGCCATCTCCAGCGGCTGCGCAGCGGCTTTGCGCCCACCGACCGCGCCATTCATCGCGTGCCGCTGCTGGTCAAAGCGCTCGACGCCTATGACCCGGTGCTGAGCCGCAATCTACTGGCCCATGTGCGCCGCGTGGCCGAACGCAGCGAAGGCAACCTGCCCGAGCATTTGCCCATTCGCCCCAAGGATGCGTTGGAAGCGCCGGGGCCGCGCCTGGCCTGGAACAATCGCGCCTATCTGCAAGCGCTCACCGAACACCTGGCGCGCCATCCAAACCCCGACCTGCTGGCCGAGCACTACGCCGCGGTGACGGCCTGCGCCGAGACGCTGATCAAGGTGCGTATGGAAGCGGAGCGGGGGGCCGATGCAGCCACGCTGCAATGCGCCAGCGCGGGCCTGCGCCATGCCGTCACCCTCGCCGGACGTCACCACGACAGCGTCAATGCAATACGTTGGGAAAGCGAAGCGTGCGAACTGGAGCGCATGGTCGACGGCGCGACACTGCCCGCGGCCCCCCCTCCGCTGCAGATCGCCCAGTGGGCCGGTCAAGTCGGGTGGAAATTGAGCGAAGATCGCCCGTGGGATTTCAAAGACCCGTGGCTAGGCATTGTCATGGCAGGCGAAGCCGTGTGGGGGCCGTATGGCTTGCAGCGTCGCCGCCAAGGGCTAGCGGTCTACCCCACGCGCGGCAACAAGTGGAGTTGGTGGGCGCTGCTCGATCTGCCCGTAGACGACGGCAGCATCAGCCTCGTCTGGGATGGTACGACGCTGCACACGACGCAGCCCCTGCAAAGCGACAAGCCAGTAGCCGTCTATGAGAACATCCGCGCCACCAACACCGACGAGTTAGAATTTGACCTCACCTTTGTCATGACGCCCAGCCAGGAAGCGGGCGGCAGAGAGGCGCGCCGCACCTTTCGCCCCACCTTTGCGGGCGACGCCGAACCGAGTTGATAGTTGTTGATAAATTCCTAGAGCTTGATCATCCGGCATGAAACCCACTGCCATTTTTTACGATACCTTTCACCGTCGCCACACGCGTGACGGACATCCAGAAAACCATCTGCGGCTCGAAGAGACGTGGAACCTGTTGCAAGTGGATGGCATTGTCAAGAAGCTGCAACAGGTGGCGATCACGCCCGCGCCGCTCGACGCGGTGCTGCGTGTCCATCCGCGCGCCTATGTCGACCGGCTCGAATCCGCTGTGCTGCATGGCGGCGGCCATCTTGACGCGGACACCTATATCACAGGCGACAGCTATCAGGCCGCGCTGCTCGCCGCGGGCGGGCTGAACAACGTGGTCGATGTAGTGTTGCAAGGCCACGCTGCCAACGGCATGGCCCTTGTGCGTCCGCCCGGCCATCACGCCATGCCCGAATGGGGCATGGGCTTCTGCCTCTTTGCCAATGTCGCGATCGCCGCGCGCTGGGCGCAAGATCAATATCAAGTGGGGCGGGTGTTGATCGTCGATTTCGACGTGCACCACGGCAACGGAACCCAAGAAGTCTTTTACCGCGACCCCTCTGTGCTCTTCTTCAGCACGCACCAATTCCCCTTTTACCCCGGCACGGGCGCGGCGCAGGAGACCGGCGACGGTCGCGCCGTGGGTTCCAACATCAACGTGCCGCTGCCCGCGGGCGTGGGCGATGCAGGCTATCTCAGCATCTTTGACGAACTTCTTGTCCCCGCGGCGCGGCTCTTCCGCCCAGAATTGATCCTGGTCTCCGCGGGCTATGACGCGCACTGGATGGACCCGCTGGCGAATATGCGCCTGAGCGTGACCGGCTATGCTGCCCTCATAGACCGGCTGCTCGAACTGGCCGATGAGCTATGCGACGGGCGCTTGGTTGTGGCGCTTGAAGGGGGCTATGATGTGGGCGCGCTCTCCCATTCGATCCTCACCACCCTGCGCCGCTTGAGCCGCAGCAAGCAGGGCATCAGCGACCCCTTTGGCCCTGCACCGGGCGGCGAACGCGACATCAGCCGCCTGCTTGGCGAACTGCGCTCGCTGCACAACCTGTCCGACCCGCCTGTTTATTCGCTCAACCAGCGTCACCGTTGACCCCATCCCTGATGAGTACGCCGCCCGCCGCGCCGCCCCCTGCATCACAGCCTGCCGCCCAGCCAGCCGTCGATACCCTGCTCACCGATTGGGGCAGGGCCATGGACCGAGCCATGGCGCGCGACGAGTTAGGCGACGCGGCATGGATGGCCCAGATCGTGCTGCGGCGGCTGCCGCGCCACCTGCCCACCTACCGGCGGCTGCTGGCGTTTGCCTGGACGACCAAACGGTGGGATGAGGGAGAAGATTGGGCGCGGCGCTTGCTCCAGGCCGATCCGGGGCATTCCGCGGCCTGGCAAGCCTTGGCAATGGCAGCGGAACAGCGCGGCCAGCGCGCCCAGGCGCAAGCCATGTGGCAGCGCGCCTTTGAGATGAACCCCTATGGCCCGGAGATTCGCGCCGGGCTGGCACGCACCAGCCTCGACGACCCCAATGCCTTGTCGCTGGACGCGGCCTGTCTCGCCATGCTCTATCTGCGCGGCCACCGTTGGGCGGCTGCGGTCCAAGTCTACCGCCAACTGGTCAAGGCCGACCCGCGGCGCATCGACTTCCAACAGGTGTTGATGCTGGCGCTTTGGCAGCAACACAGCCATGACGAAGCCTATGTGCTGGCGCGCCACCTGGTCCAAAGCCAGCCCCATCTGGTTTTGGCCTGGGCTGTGCTGGCCGCGCTGGGCGATCAAAATGACCAAGCCCTGGCCTATAACCCACTCATGAGCATGGACCCAGACGGCGAATATGTAGCCGCGTGCTTCGGCGTGCAAGCGCCCGCGCTCGAACCGGAGCCGCTCACCATCCAAGTCGACGCGGAAGAAGCCGCCTGGCTGGCGTCGTACCTGGACGTTCCGGCCTAGATCTAGATACCTCTGAGCGTGATCTTCCCGGAAGCTGCGAGCTTCCGGGAAGGTTAAGACCTGATGCGTCTACGCCACGCGCACGGCATCGCCCAGAATTGTGTCGATCTGCGCCAGTTCCTCCTCGCTTAACGCAAGATTGTCCAGCGCCCCGACCGCATCCTCGATCTGGGCGGGGCGGCTCGCGCCGATCAGCGCCGAAGTCATGCCCGGATGACGCAGCACCCAGGCCAGGGCCAACTGCGCCATGCTCTGGCCGCGGCCCTGCGCCATTTCATTCAGCCGCCGCACCTTGTCCAGATTCTCGCCCGACAGCCGTTCTTCCCAGGCCGCCTGGCCCTGCCTGCCTGCGCGCGAGGCTTCAGGCACGCCGCCAAGATACTTGTCCGTCAGCAGCCCCTGCGCCAGCGGTGAAAAGACAATGCAGCCGATCCCCTCGTCTGCTAGCGCGTCGAGCAAGCCTTCCTCGATGCGCCGGTCGAACATGCTATAGCGCGGCTGGTGGATCAAGCAGGGCGTGCCCAGATCGCGCAGAATGGCCGCGGCCTCGCGCGTCTGCTCCGCTGTATAGGACGAGATGCCCACATAGAGCGCGCGCCCGCTGCGCACGATGTAATCCAGCGCGCCCATGGTCTCCTCCAGGGGCGTCTCCGGGTCGGGCCGGTGCGAATAGAAGATGTCTACATAGTCCAGCCCCATGCGCTCCAAGCTCTGATCCAAACTCGCCACCAGATACTTGCGCGACCCCCACTCGCCATACGGTCCCGGCCACATGTAATACCCTGCCTTGGACGAGATGATCAGTTCATCGCGATAGGCCGCCAAATCCTGCGCCAGAATCTGCCCAAAGGTCGATTCAGCCGAGCCGGGCGGCGGGCCATAGTTGTTGGCAAGGTCAAAGTGGGTGATGCCCAGGTCAAAGGCGCGATGGATCATGGCGCGCGCATTGTCTAGCGTCGCGTCGCCGCCGAAGTTATGCCACAGCCCCAACGAAACCGCGGGCAGCTTCAGCCCGCTGCGCCCGCTGCGCCGGTAGACCATCGCGTCGTAACGTGTCTCACTCGGTAGATAAGTCATCCTGATTCCCTCACATTCTGATATAGAAACCCTATCCCGTCTGCGCTGCCATTGGCTGACCATGCCAGCCAAGATTGTGCACACGCATCGGGCAGCCAATTCAGTGACTCAGTTGGATCATACACCCAGTGCAGACAAGATCAACTATCGTAAGTAGACGGCGATTCTATTTTCAGCAATTAACAAGCTCTGCATGTTTTGTTATCATCCATGCAAGGAGGATGAAGATGAATATCAGAATCTTTATCATTAGTGTGCTCGTTTCACTAGGCGTCACAGGCTGTGCTGTTCCCAATCCTCGTTTCGTAGGTGTCGGTATAGGGGTGTCCCCATCCCCCAACTTAGGCGTAATCGTAGATGAAGAATTGCGTGTTGTGGAAATATACCCCGAAAGCGCAGCTGAGAAGGCAGGCGTAAAGCTAGGCGATGTACTTGTTGATGTGACATGGATTCCGTCAGATGCTCCAGCGTTTTCACCATCCTCAGAGGCTTACAGCATAACTGAAGTAAATGGCACGTACTTTGCTAGCCCCATTGAGATTCCGGGGGTTGTCACGCCAGTTCCTTCGCCTGTGGCATCTTATATTGAGAAAGAAACCCTTCCTTTTACCAAGTCAGGGTCAGTGCATGAATTGATTCGGGTAGGCGTGCCGTTACGATTAACAATCATCCGGAATGGCGAGAAGCTCGAGCTAACCATCACCCCAACACCGCCGGTAGGTAGGCCCGAATTTGCCACTGCTACGCCTACTGCTGCGCCGCCCTCCTATCAATTGTTCTAGAAAGACCAGTGAGCGGCTGACTGGCTGTAAAGTCTCATACATGACGCCGGGCACAGAGATGAAGTAGAGCGGCACTGCAGCAATGTACCGCTCTACTTCTTGCTTTGTAGAGAACGTTGCCCCAGTACTATATCAGTCTCTTCGTCGCGCCTCGGCCTAGTACGCCTCATCCTACACATACGGTCCATACTCGACGCGGTTATGCACTCCCCGCGCCCCCTTTGTTTTGCCCAGAAGCAGCCCACCCGCGCCAAGCCAGCCACTTATCCGCCAATATGAAGCCATCGGGTATAATCCGGGGGAACAAGAGGCAGCGCCTTTGTCGTTTTGCCTAATGACAGACAGTGCGGCGCGC
>CAZZNG010000085.1:0-19688 GCA_964655505.1 uncultured Litorilinea sp.
TGGACGTTGTGAACATGATGGAATATTGATGGAACGTTGATCGTATCATGATCACGCAATACGTTGTGGTTCATGTGGTTCAGGAGTGTTTGACCTTGTCTAGACCTGATGGGAGCAACACCACGCAAGCAATGAAGCATGAAAGTCGCGTTCAACAAACTGGAACACATCGTGCTGGAACACATCGTGCTGGAACGCATAGCACTGGATCGCAACCGGCCAGCGTCCGGCCTAAAGCGGGCTGGTACAAACGCGTCTTTGCCAAGTTGCAGGCGGGCGGCAATCACACCTACGAGACCATGATCGCGCCGCGCAAAGCCGCGCTGTTTGGCGGGCTGGCGGGCGATGTGCTGGAGATCGGCCCTGGCGGCGGGCCAAACCTGCGCTACTATGCGCCGGATGTGCGCTGGATCGGCGTCGAGCCGAACCCCTATATGCACGACTACCTGCGCGAGCGGGCCACCCAGCAAGGGCTGGATGTGGATCTGCGTTTGGGGATGGCGGAGGCGCTGCCCGCAGCCGACAACAGCATGGACGCGGTGGTGAGCACGCTGGTGCTCTGCTCGGTCGATGATCAGGCCCAGGTGCTGGCGGAAATCCGGCGTGTGCTCAAACCGGGCGGCAAGTTCCTCTTTATCGAGCATGTGGCCGCGCCGCGGCATACGGGCCTGCGCCGGGTGCAAAACGCGGTGCGCCCGCTGTGGCAGGTGTTGGGCGACGGCTGCCGTCCCAACCGTGAGACGTGGCGCGCCATCGAGCAGGCAGGCTTTAGCGAGGTGCAGATCGACCACTTTGCCGTGCAAATGCCCTTTGTCAAGCCCCATATTGCTGGGTATGCTGTGAAGTAACAGGCGAATAGCCTTTGGACGCATCGGCAAAATAGCTGCAAACTCCTATCCTGTTGCTATATCGCGATAGGGGACAGAACCCTCTTAACAGGAGTAGGCTGGGGGGTGGCGAACTCATCATAGAAGTCATGATCAACGACAGGACAGCGCCACTGACTCTGATGCCATCTCTGATGCCGTCTCTGATGTCACTGCGAGAACGGGGGGAGTTAAGGAGGGAAGCCATGCCGGTAAAGGTCAAACAGCAGGGCCAATACGAACTGTTTGAAACCTCGCATAAACACCGTATCTTGGTTCTGGATGACAAGCAGTGGTACGCGGCTGTCGAAGGCCAGCAGGGAGACATTCTCGTCCACAGCGATTCCGACCATGAGCGCAGCCGCACGCTGCAAAAAGGCGTCTTCTACATCATCGACTTCAAGGACGATCCCAAGTTCAACGACGTGCCCCATTTGTTCCTTGAAAAAGGGGGAAGCTATGAAGAGGTGGTGATCCCCAATGGGCTGCCTACCCGTTCGGACCATCAGAAAAGAGTGGTCTGGACGGGCAACAGCATCAAGCGGGATGAACTGGAACAGTATCTCAAGGAACCAACTCCGGCTGGATCGGGCGAGGCTGCAGCCGACGATGACCTGCCCATTAAGGGGTACGATGAACTGACCGCGGCGCAGATCGCAGAGCAGTTGGACGACCTGAGCATAGAGGAACTGGCCCAGGTGCGCCGGTATGAACAGCAGCACAAGGCACGCAAAACCGTCTTGGAGGCGATTGACCGGAACTAGCTATGAAAAAAGTTCTCCTGATCGTCATTGACGCGTTGTCGAGCCGTGTGATCGACCCCGCGCTGCGCCAGGGGCGCTTGCCCAATATTCAGCGTCTGGCGGATGCCGCGTCTTGGCGGGGCGACTCCATTGCCGTCTTCCCTTCGATCACCCCCGCGGCGACCTCTTCGCTGATTACGGGCGAGTATCCCATCGCGCATAACGTCTTCGGCGCATATTGGTACAAGCCCGACAGCAAAACCGTGATCTACTATGACTATGACATGTGGGCAATCCTGCGCAGGGGCTTCGGCAACTTTATCGAAGATTTCGTTGTGCGGCTCAACCGGGACTTCTTGCGTGCAACCACCCTCTTTCATGATGTGGCGCGCGCAGGCAAAGACGACGCCAGCCTCAACTACTTGATTTACGCGGGCGCGCATGAGCATGAAGTCCATGTGCCGGCTTTGCTGCGGCTCTTGTCGGGTGTGCCGGACAAGCAGGCTGTCCAGGGGCCTAAACTGCTCTATTTTGGCGACTTCGTTCAGACGCCGCTGCCCTCCAGCGGTGAGATCCCTGCCGTGCCCGGTGGCCCATTCAACCGTTTTGGCTATGGCGATAAGACCGCGATCCAACTGGCCGTTAAACTGATCGAAGAGGACGACCTACCGGATTTCACCGTGCTTTATCTGCCCGACAACGACAACAACAGCCACGAAATCGGGCCGGGGGCCGCGGTCGAACGGCTGGCGGAGACGGACGCGATGCTGGGGGAAATCTTCGAGGCGTATGGCGGCTTGGAGCCGATGCTGCGCGACGTCACCATTGTTTTGACCGGCGACCATTCCCAGTCGGATGTAGTGGAGGACAAGACAGAGGCCGCGATAGACCTGGAGGAGTTGCTAGCGGAGTTTGCTGTGGCCGCGGCGGGTACGCCCATGGAGAGCCAGGATGATCTGGTCGCCTGTCCCAATTTGCGGACCGCACAGATCTACTTCCACACGCCGACCCAGGCCGCGTTCCATGCGGTGCTGCATGACCTATTGGCCGATACACGCGTGGACCAAATCATGTGGAGCGCGGATCTGCTCGACCCGGCGCAGACCGGCATCCATGTGGCGACGCGGGCGCGCGGCCAACTGCGCTTTTGGCCCGCGCGAGAAGCCGATGGCAACGCGCCCAACCAGGCGCGCGACGCCTATGGCTGTCTCTGGTGTTGGGAGGGGGATCTAGACGCGGTCGATGCGGTTGTCGACGCGTCGGCGGATGAGGGGCAGTTGGTCTTTCGCGCCTATCCCAACGCGTTCGAGCGCATTGAGCGCTCCGTCTCTGCGCACGACAGCGGCCATTTGTGGGCCACGGCTTTCCCCGGCTATGAGTTTATTCTTGGCGGATCGAGCCTGCATCCCGGCGGCGGCTCGCATGGGTCGCTTCACCAGGTAGACTCGGTGTCGCCGCTGTGGATCGCGGGCGCGCCAGAGGGCTTTCACTTTCCAAAAGCGCCGCGCTCGGTTGATATTGCCCCAATTTGCCGTGCGCTGCTGGAAATCGACGGCGCAGACCAGCCGGATATGAGCCATATCCGATGAACATGGGGATTTGCCTTCAGGATCGATTTTGCCAGCGATCCTGATTACTCGATCATTTCTCAACCTTCATCACGAACGCATGACTTAGGCCCGCCTGGGCGATCCAAGATCCACCCCACAGCATCCCGATAGGCAGAGCATGGCAAAGAAAAGTGTACAAGTACGCAATGTGACGCGTGGCGTTGACCTGATGACCCAGGGGCGGCTCGCAGCCAACCCGTGGACGCGGCTCAAGGGGCTGATTGGCGTCAAGCACCTGGCTCCCGGCGACGGCTTGCTCATCCGTCCGTGTAAGGGCGTTCACTGTATGTTCATGTCGATCCCCATTGACGTGGTCTATGTGGATCGTGATCATCGCGTGGTGGGGCTGGACGAAGGGATGGCCCCCTGGCGCATGGGGCGCATCTACCGCAACGGCGATTATGTGGTGGAACTGCCCGCGGGGACCATCGCGGCCACAGGGACGCAGGTGGGCGATACGCTGCAAGTGAGCGTTGGCCCCCGCAGTTAGGTCATCCACAGACATATATCATCCACAGACACGTCGATGTATATACTGTGTGCCCAGTTCAACTATTTTCCGGCGGTTGACTTGCAATGTTCACCTTGATACAATACGGAGCGTACAAAATGTACATTCTGTGAGCTGTGCTAAGTCGTTCTGAATTCTCTCAATCCTTAGGTGAACTGATGGAAGAGACAGTCGGGGTTACGGAGGCGCGTGCGCGCTTTTCGGAGTTAGTGGATCAAGTGCGTTATCAGGGGCGCACGGTGACGTTGCTCAAGAGCGGCACGCCGGCCGCGGTGCTGGTGCCGGTGGAACTCTTTGAACGCTGGAAAGCCGAGCGCGGTGAGGCGATTGAAGCCATGCGCCGCATCCAGGAGAGCGTGAGCGAACCGTTGTCGGATGAGGAAGCCATGTCGCTGGCGCTAGAGGCGCAAAAGGCGGTGCGTAAGCAGTCAACTGCCCGGTAAGCTAGAAATCATCGCCATGCGGGTGGTTGTCGATACCAATGTTTTTATTAGCTCGCTGCTTTCGCCGCAGGGGGTTCCGAGCCAACTCTTTCAGCTCTGGGAACTGCATCTCTTCGATATCCTCGTCTCGGATGCGAGTCTTGAGGAACTTGCCCGTGTGCTGCGATATTCGAGGATTCGTAAACGGCTGCGTGCAACTGATGCTGAGTTAGACGACTATGTGCGCCTGTTTCGCGAGAGAGCGATCGTGGTGGTTCCCCAGGAGCGAGTCCATGCGGTGATAGACGATGCATCCGATAATGTGTATCTGGAAATCGCCCTAGCCGGGAAGGCCCACTGTGTGGTGACCGGCGATCGGCATCTTCTGCAACTTAAGGAATATCAAGGGGTCTTAATCCTCACGCCTACAGCCTTCCTCGACCAACTTGCCTCATTGCTGCGTACGCAAGAAGAAGATATCTGAAAAAGATCTGCAGTCAATTAACCCTAATCCGCCGCTAAAACGTCATTTAGTCAGAGGGGATAGTTCTGGATGCGGCCGTCAGTGGTCCCGATGAACTGCTTGGCCTAGCTCGTATTGCTGGTCCTTGCACAACTCCATCAAGCCTCAGTGCAATAATTTCCTCTCGTGCAATTGCAGGCTCAAGCTTGTTAGATATTTCAAGCAGTCTCGATTTGAACTCGCTCAACGGTTTGCCGTCGTTCTTCAGATCAGTAACATGGCGTAGATACGAAATCACGTCGACTAACTGCGTTCCAACCGAATGTTCACTATCGGCAAAGAATACTTCGCCTAATATGTTGGCAGAGTGGGGTACACTGATGATTTTCTCAAGGCCCGCTGCGCGGAACATGTTGATAGAACTGCTCGGCCCTGAGAGTGAGTTTACTGTCCGTGGGTGGAACCCATCCATGACGGGGATGACCATACTCTGCGCTAGAACAGGCTCTAGCATAAAAAGCAAACTTAGCCAGCACATGCCAACCAGTTTTGGATCTTGTGGAAATGTTTGTTCGATCTCTCTTGTAATGTAGTAGCCTACTCGATAGATGGGGTGGTTTTGCTCTACTACAAGATCCGCCACCCCTTTTAGCACCTCAAGTTTGCGCTCGTCATCCTCATCTCGCAGAAAATCGCTTCCATGTAACTCTGGAGGCCTACCAACTACGTTTGGTTCGGGTCGGATGGTCCAGTCGAGTAGATCATACAGGCCTGTTCGTAGCTCAGGATAACCGGTAACTGGTACCAACACCCCTGTTAGGGATGCAATAGTTGATGTCGAATCATAGCATTCGTCCAGAAAGAGGAAGTACGTTTGCATCAGCCGGCTTTCTCATTTATCCAAGTAGATGGAGGTTGTGGTGCCAAATTTAAGCCCCCCGATTCGTACCCTGTCGTTTGATATCGGCGGGGTGTTCTTCCTGGGCAAAGCCGATCAAGCTTTCTTTGAGCACTGGGCAAAACAAGCAAATCTCGATACAGTGAGGCTTCGCCAACTTCTTTGGTATGAACCTGATATTGAACAGGCCAATATCGGCCAACTATCTGCCGACGTGTACTTTGAACGAACGGCTGTACGGTTGGGGACTGATTCCCAGACGATACGTACTATCGTGCACGATGCCTTTGTCGGCGAACTAAACGATGATCTCATTCGCTATGTGCGCCGGCTAAAAAAGCATGTGCGAGTCACCGCGCTGACGAATAATTGGTCCTTTGCCCAGGAACTCATCACCCAGTACGGCATGGATGATCTGTTCGAGGTGTTTATCAGCTCTGCTGATGTCGGCGTCAAGAAACCCGATCCAAGTATCTACCAGATCATGCTGGACCGGCTCAATGTCACGCCGAGCGAGGTTGTGTTTGTGGATGACACCCTGGAGAACATAGAGGTCGCCCAAGCGCATGGCATTCCATGCATCCATTTTGTGTCAACAAGCCAAATGATCGCTGAACTGGATCAGCTTCTTTTCAATGGGTCTTTGTCCTTTACGTAGCAGCGGGCGGCGATTGTTTGGACCGCCGCCCGCCTGGTGCATATGGCTCAAGCCTAGAATCTTCTAGTCGAAGAAGTCCTCATCGCCTTCGGGCAGGTACTTGCGCGCCTTGTCGGGGATCAGGTCGACGCCCATGCCGGGGCGATCCCACACGTCGATGTAGGAGTTCTTGACGATGGGGTCGGGCAATCCCTCGACAATGTCATACCACCATTCGGGCTGGCCTGTGGGGTATTCAAAGGCGATGTAGTTGCCCGGCATGGTGGCGCAGACTTGCACCAGCGCGGCCAGCCCCAGGAGGCCGTCGCCCGTCCCATGCGGGGCCATGAGGATGCCGTGCAGGTCGGCGTATTCGGCTACCCACTTGAGTTCGGCAATGCCGCCGATGTCGCATGGGTCGGGGCCGATGATGTTGACGGCTTGTTTCTCGACCAGATCCACAAAGTTCTGGCGCAGGTAGATCTGCTCGCCGGTGTGGATGTTGGTGGAGGTGGCGTCGTTGACCTGCTTGTACAAGTCGGCCAGCACATAGGGCGTATAGTCGCCGGTGATCATATCTTCCAGCCATACGACGTTGGTGCCTTCCAGCGCCTTGCCCAGCTTGATCGCATCCGGCACGGTCATGCCGGGGCCGCAGTCGAGCGCCAACCCCACGTCGTCGCCGCACACGTCGAGCATGGCTTCGACACAGGCGATGATGTGGTCAAAGCCGCGCTTGGTGAGCAAGCCGCGGTTGGGGTGGCGACCGCCGCTGTGGATTTCGCCATAGTAGAAGTCGGGCATCTCGCGGTGCATGCCGCCGTGGAAGGCGATCCCCTGCTTGATGATGCTGAAGCCTTCGGGCCGCTCCTTCATTTTTGCCATGACCTCGGCGTGGGCTTCGGGCGAATGATCCTTCATGGGGAAGCGGACGCTGCCGTTGTAGACGCGCACTTGGTCGCGCACCTTGCCGCCCAGGAGTTTGTAGACCGGCAGCCCCGCGGCCTTGCCCGCAATATCCCACAGAGCCATTTCGATAGCGCTGACCGCGCTGCCCCACGGCTTGAACGCGCCCAGCCGCCGGATGCGCAGCATGACTCGCTCGACATCGGTCGGGTCCGCGCCCAAGATGAAGTCTTTGTAGAAAAGTATGTGGGGCTTGAGATAGGGCTTGTAGGTCTCGGCCTGCCCATAGCCGCTGATGCCTTCGTCGGTGACGATGCGTACCACCGGGGAACCGCCCAGGACGGTGACCTTCATATCCGTAATTTTCATACTGCCTCCCATTGTTGTGATCGGTTGGGTTGGGTGAAAAGAGAAGGGTTAGGTTCGTTTATGGTGAAGTTGACAGGTCGCTCAGCCCACTAGCCGGCTAGACCGGCATGGTGCGCCGCGTATGGGCGCGGCCCACTTCGGCAGTGTCTTGGCGATGGCCCGCGATCACGCGCGCGCCCGCGTCGATCTTGGCGGCAACATCTTCGGGCGTGGCTGTCTCTAGAAAGGCAATGCCGCGGGCAAGGCAGGCCGCGCGCACCCGCTCGCGCACTGCCTCCATCTCCGGCGGATAGGGCCGCGGCACCGTCTCATAGCCGAGCGAGAGGCTCAAGTCGCCCGGCCCCATTTCGGCAAAGCCAAGGCCCGGCACGCTGAGGATCGACTCGATGTGGGGGATGGCGGCTGCTGATTCGATCTTGACGCCCAAGAGCAGTTCGCCCTCTGGGTTGAGCGGCCAGGGGTCAGCCTTGCGCAAGTACTCGTCGCGATCGACGCCCCACACCGGCGCGGCGGACGGTTCGGAGCCGACGCCGCGCGTGCCCACGCCCAGCCCGGCATCCACGCCGAGGCGGTTGATGGGGTAGCGGCAGGATTCCACAAAGGCGCGCACCGCGTCCGCGTGTTCCGCTTGGCAGAGCAGGATGCCGTGGACACCGCGGGCTAGGATTTGACGAAAGAGCCATGCATTGGCACGTACAATTGCCTCTGATGTGCCTTCGACCGGCGCTTCGACGATCACAGTGGGCGTGCGATGGCCGCTGCGCGTCGGCCCGCCATCGACCAGCCCGGCCATGTACGCGTCCAACCCGGCCATATTGAATGCGCCGTGCTCCATGCCGACGTTGATGTAGTCGGCCCAGGTTCCGGCGTCGATTTTGCCTTGTTCATAGGTGAGGAGATGGCCCGTGTGCCCGCCTACATAGTAGATGGGCTGGTCTTGGGCCAACAGTTCGATGGCGCGATTGATGCGTGGTGACATGGCGCGTCTCCGCTTGGCGAATGGAAAGGTGGGTGATGGGATGGCTCCATCATAACAAAGGGGCGCTTGGCTGACCAACTAGACCTGCCCGCGGCGCGCATGGGCTTGGTCGATCTTCCCGCTCGCGTCGATAATGGGCATGAACATGCCTGTCTGTCACCTCGGCTCGTCACCCGGCCTTGTAGCCTAGAGGAGAATCCCATGCGCAATTATATCTGTGTCACCTGCGGAACCCAGTTCAGCGCGACCGAGCAGCCGCCCGCGACCTGCCCCATCTGTGACGACGAACGCCAGTATGTAGGGTGGCAAGGGCAGCGCTGGACGACTTTAGAGGAACTGCGCCAGGATCACCACAACGTGATCAAGCGCATCGAGCCGAAGCTGGTCGGCATTGGAACCCATCCGTCCTTTGCCATTGGACAGCGCGCCCTGTTGATCCAATCGCCGGGCGGCAATGTGCTGTGGGATTGCATCAGCCTGATCGACGAGCCGACTGCCGCGGTGGTCAACGCGTTGGGCGGCATCCGCGCCATTGCCATTTCGCACCCGCACTATTACTCGTCGATGGTGGAATGGAGCCGCACCTTTGACGCGCCGATCTACCTGCACGCAGCCGACCGCGAGCATGTGATGCGGCCTGATCCAAATATCGAATTTTGGGAAGACGATCTGAAACCTTTGTGGGATGGGATGACCTTGATCTGCTGCGGCGGGCACTTTGCGGGCGGCACGGTGCTGCATTGGCCCCAAGGGGCAGAGGGGCGCGGGGCGCTGTTATCGGGCGATATTTTGCAGGTGGTCAGCGACCGGCGCTATGTCAGCTTTATGTACAGCTATCCCAACCTGATCCCGCTGCCCGCGCGCAAGGTGAGGCAGATTGCCGAACAGGTTGCGGCCTACCCCTTTGATCGTATCTATGGCGCGTGGTGGGATCGGGTGGTCGCCAGCGACGCGCAGGCCGCGGTGCAGCGTTCGGCAGATCGCTACGTGCGCGCGCTGGCGGAGTAGGTCGCGCGTTCGCAATGATCTAATGATCTTCCGGGACGCTGCCAGCGTCCCGGAAGTTTGACCCTGCTCACGCCGCCGCGTGTTCACCCGCCAGGCTGGTCAGCGCCCGCGTGATCAGGCTGCGAGCCAGGGGGACTTTATACCCGTTGTGCGCCAGCGGCTTTGCCTCGGCCAGCGCAGCCTCGGCGGCTTGGTCAAAGAGCGCGGCGCTTGGCGCTTGACCGGCCAATATCTGTTCGGCAGCAGGCACGCGCCAGGGGATCGGCGCGACCCCGTTGAGCACCAGCCGCACATGCGCGATCTGCCCATCCACGACCTGCATGGCTGCCGCGACCCCTACCAGCGCAAACGCCCAAATCTTGCGATCCATCGCCTTGAGATAAAGACTGCGCGCCCCATTGGGCTGCGGAGGCAGATGAACGGACAGAATGATCTCGTCGTCTGCGATGCGCGTCTCCTGCCGTCGCGCGGGTTCAGGCAGCGCGTAGAAGTCGGCTAGGGAGAGCGTGCGTTCACCGGCTTGGCTGCGCAGCCGCACACCGGCATCCAGCGCCAGCAGCGCGGCAGGCAAGTCTGATGGGTGCGCGGCGTAGCAGGGGCCGCCGCCGAACAGCGCATGGTGTTGGTTCTGTCCGTCGTAGGCGTGGCACTGATCGCCGCCTTTGAGCCAGCAGTGAAAGACCTCTTGGCGAAAATACCAGCATCGGGGTCGCTGCAGCAGGTTGCCGCCCAAGGTTGCCATGTTGCGCAGCTGCGGCGTCGCGGCCAGCGCCGCGGCTTGGGCCAGCGCGGTATAGCGCGCCTGCAACAGCGCACTCTGTTCGATCTCGGTGAGGGTGGTCAGCGCACCCAGGGTGACGCTTGGCCCGCTCGTTTCGCGTTCCCCGTTTTGCCCGCTCGGTGTTTCGTGAATCCCGCGCGGCAGATCGTCTAGCCGCTTGATGTCGATCAACTGGGCCGGGTTGGTCAGGTGCGGCTTCATCAGCGTGATCAGATCCGTCCCTCCGGCGAGCAGGCGCGGGGTTTCCTCCGGGGCCGGCGGCGCTGTCTCCTGCCCTGCGCCACCTGTGCTATTGCCAGTTGTTCTATTGTGCGAGTCCAGCAACGCTAATGTCTCTTCGACCGTTTGGGGCCGCGCATAGGCAAAGGGTCGCATTATGCTCCTCCTTGATCATTTTGATCATTCTGGCGGGAAGTGGTCTGCGCGGCCAGCGCGTCGAGCAGGCGACGGCTTGAAAAAGGCGTGTGGCGCAGGCGAATGCCGGTGGCATCAAAGATGGCGTTGGCAATGGCCGGGGCAGTGGGGACGAGTGGCGGCTCGCCAATGCCCTTTGCGCCGGTCGGGTTGGCCTCTGGGTCAGGCAGATCGATGAGGACAGGCTGGATCGACGGGACATCGGCCACGGTGGGCACTTTGTACTCTTCGAGGTTCGGGTTGAGAACGATCCCGCGCTTGGGATCGACAATGCGCTCCTCGAACAAGGCAAAGCCGAGGGCCTGGGTCACGCCGCCGACGATCTGGCTGTTCACCATCATTGGGTTGATGATGCGCCCGCAATCGTGGGCCGCGACCACCCGCAGCACGGTCACTTCGCCGGTTTCGAGGTCGACTTCAACCTCGACGCACTGCGCGCCAAAGGTACGCACCGATTTGTCCTTTGGGTTTGGCCCGCGCGCGCCGTGCCCTTGAATCATATGGGGCGCGATGCGCTGCATCACCTCGGCCACGCTGACCTGCTGGCCTGGCGCGTCGACCACTTCGATCTGGCCTTCGACCACGCGCAGCCGCTGCGGTTCCTCTTCCAGAACCAGCGCGGCCGCTTCCAAGAGTTGGCGGGAGGCATTGGCCGCGGCCTCGCGCACAGCTGGGCCAATAGTCGCCAGGGTGGCGCTGCCTGCGCTGACCGGCGCGTAGGGGCCTGATCCGGTATCGCCCAGGTATACACGGACTTGATGCAGGGGCAGGCCCAATTCCTCCGCCGCGATTTGCGCCAATCCGGTGCGTGTGCCCGTTCCGATATCCTGCGTGCCGGTGACCACATCGGCTGTGCCGTCGCTGTTGAGTTTGACCCAGGCATAGCCGGGTGGATGGCCCGAGCCGCCCCAGTCGTGGCTGGCAAAGCCAATCCCGCGGCGCTTGGAGCCTTGCGCGGCGGGGCGGCGATAGTCGGACCAGCCGAACTCCTGACTGGCTCGCTCATAGCAGCGGCGCAACCCTTCGGGCGAGGTATAGGGCTGATTCTTCTTCTGGTCGTCGCCGGTGTAATTCTGCTGGCGCAGCGCTATCGGGTCCATGTCCAAGGCCCGCGCCAGTTCATCCATGGCCGATTCCAGCGCAAAGGCCCCTTCGACAAAGCCCGGCGCGCGAAAGGCGACGCTTGGCCCCGCGTTGATGTAGATTCCCTCTTGCACCGTGCGTACATTGGGGCAGCGGTAGAGCCGCTGATAGGGGCCGCTGACATTGCTCGCCTCGCCGCCCACCATATAGGCCCCGACTGCCTGGCGAATGTCGGCGACGATGGCGACCAGGGTTCCGTCACGTTTCGCGCCCAGCCGCACGCGCTGCTGGGTGGCGTTGCGGTTGCCTGCCGCCAGGTTTTCCGCCTCGCGGTCGAGCATAAGTTGCACCGGGCGGCCCGCGGCCTTGGAGAGCAGCGCGGCGATGATGCTTTGCTTCCAGACGATCTGTTTCGCGCCAAAGCCGCCGCCCATATGCTGCTTGATCACGCGCACTTGGTGCTGCGCCAGCCCCAATTTTTCGGCGGTTTGCTCGCGCACCTCAAAAATGCCCTGGGTCGACTCGTACAGCGTCAACTCGTCGCCGCGCCAGTCCGCGGTGCAGCCGTGCGGCTCCAGCGCGTTGTGCAGCGCGGTTGCGGTGGTGTAGGCCTGATCGATCACGACATCGGCCTGGGCCAAGGCTGAGTCTGCATCGCCGCGTTCATAGACCTTTGGCTCGTCCACTCGGTTGCCGGGCTTGTCGGTGTGGAGGCGCGGCGCGTCGGGCTGGGTCGCCTGTTCCATCTCCAGCACAAAGGGCAGCGGCTCATACTCGACTTGGATCAGCCGCAGCGCGTCCTCTGCGATTTCTTCGGATTCGGCCGCGACCGCCGCGACTTCATCACCGGCAAAACGCACCGTCCAATCAAAGAGCCTGCTCTTTTCCTCGTACCACTCGATTTCGGGCGCATTGGCCGCGCTCAACACGGCATGAACGCCGGGAAGCGCCTCGGCTTGGCTGGTGTCAATGCGCCGGATGCGCGCATGGGGGTGGGGGCTGCGCAGGATGCGCGCGTAGAGTTGATTGGGCAGCCGGATATCATAGCTGTAGCGCGCCCGGCCTGTTACCTTGTCCGGTCCCTCCAGCCGTGGATGCGGCTTGCCGACTTTGACGAAGCGGGCATCCTCGGCCCAGGTTGAGACGGTCTGCTTTTCCTCAACCTCAATGGTCTCTTCATCCGGCCCTTCGCGCAGGGTCTGAATGTGCTTGACGGGCATCGTGCTTCTCCTTCCTGGGGAGACATGCGGCTTGGGCGGCTAGCGGGGCGTGGGGGCGGTTTGGCCCGTCTGCTTTGCGGCCAAGCGCCCCGCGCGCAGGATGTTCTCATAGGCCCCACAGCGGCAGAGATTGCCGGTAACGGCGCGCAAGATCTCCTCGTCGCTGGGATTGGGTGTGGCGGCCAAGAGTGCTTTGAGGCTCATGATCTGGCCGGGGGTGCAAAAGCCGCATTGGTACGCGTCCGTCTCGATGAAGGCTTGCTGGATGGGGTCCAGTTGTCCATCTTCGGCTAACCCTTCGATGGAGGTAATCTCCAGCCCTTCGCAGTCTACAGCCAGCAGCAGACAGGCGAGCTTGGCTTGGCCGTCGACCAGCACGGTACAAGCGCCGCAGTCCCCCATGTCGCAGACCTTCTTCGTCCCGGTCAGGGCGAGGTCGTGGCGCAGGGCATCCAACAGCGTGCGCCGTGGCTCAAGGACCAGGGCGTACTCTTCGCCATTTACGGTGAGCGTAACGGTGAGCGTCACCGGCAGTCGGGTTTGATTCATGGGGTTGCTCCGTTGCTTTCGGCCACAGCCGTTGGCAGCTATGGCTTTGGTCGGATCGTGCTATTTTTGCCAGGCAGGCAGTAGCACGATCTACCCATGAGAACGGATGCAATGTTGGGAAGGTTGATTCCCACTCAGCGAGGATGTGACACAGCATCTACCTCTCCCCTGTATCATGGCACAGGGGAGAGGGGAAGATTCACCTTGGGGAAGATACGGGGCGCTAGATCGGCGCTTCGTCCTCTGGGCGGCGCAAGTTGCGGTTGGGGAACTCGCGGTACGCGTAGGCGGCCAGCGCTTCTTCGTCGATCTCTACGCCTAAGCCGGGCGCGGTGGGCAGGGTGATCACGCCGTTCTGCGGCACAAGGGGTGTGCCGATGGCCTGGCTCACTTCCTCGAAGTTCACAAAATACTCGGTGATCAGGAAATTGGGCATACCCGCCGCGGCGTGTACCGTCGCGGCCAGGCCCAGCGCGGTGCTGTTGTAGTTGTGCGGCGCGACGACCACATGATAGACCTCGGCCATGGCCGCGATCTCGCGCAGTTCCAAAATGCCGCCACAGTTGCACACGTCCGGGTTGATGATGTCCGCTGCACGCTGCTCGAAGACGTTGCGGAATTCGGCTTTGGTGTAAAGCTCTTCGCCGGTGACGACGGGCAGATCGATCTCGCGGCGCGCCTCGGCCAGCCCTGCCATATCGCGCGCGGAGACAGGCTCCTCGTACCAGAAGGGCCGGTATGGCTCCATGCGCCGCGCCACGCGCACCGCGTGCATGGGCGCGAGCCGTCGATGCACCTCCACCAGAATTTCCACATCCGGCCCCACTGCCTCGCGCACAGCCGCCACGCGCTCGACCGCAATGTCTTCATCGCGCCGCGAGATGTAGGCGCGCCAGGGGTTGGGGAAGGGATCGAACTTCATGGCGGTAAAGCCGCGCGCCACCACGCCCTTGGCCGCATCGACCAGTTGATCCAGGCTGCCGCCGCTGCCCCAGCCGTTGGCATAGACGCGGATCTGCGTGCGCGCCGCGCCGCCCAAGAGGTTGTAGACGGGCTGCCCCGTTGCTTTCCCGGCAATGTCCCACAGCGCGTGTTCGATCCCGCTTACCGCGCAATAGAACTCCATGGACCCGCGCCGCGTGGCAAAGTCGGTATAGGCCATGAACGTAAAGTGTTTGATGTCAAAGGGGCTGCGCCCGATCAGGTAGCGCCGCAACTGCTGCACTGTGATCTCGATGGATCGGTCGCGGTCGGCCTGGGTGTAGGCTTCGCCCCAGCCGTGGATGCCTGCGTCGGTTTCGACCTTGATAAAGAGCCAGTTCTTGCCCGCGCCGGGGTGAACCAGAAAGGTCTTCACATCGGTAATCTTCATGCGTCCTCCAGCCTGTGAGTGGTAAGGGGTATCAGTGGGTAATTGAATTGATTGGGGTTGATTGCTTTTCTAGGGGCTGGGATGGGCGGACCGACGCTGCCCACAGCCCATCACCAGGCGCGCGGGTCGTCGACAGTGACCGGCGCGCCTTGCTGCGCGGCGGACTGCATGGCGTAGATGCCGGGCAGCGTGTAGTCCAGCCCGGTGTAGACATCGATGGGCGAGGGCTTTTCGCCGCGCACCGCGGCCAAGAAGTCGCGCAGCATCCAATATTCGGTCATGCCGTGGCCGCCGGTATAGGTGTCTGGGCTGACAGCCAGCCGGTCGGCCAGATAGCGCGGGGCCTGTTCCCACAGCGGATGCCATGCAGCCGGTGGTTGGCCGCCCGAAGGGCCATGCTCGTCCTCCAGCCAGACTTTGGCCTGATCGCCCAGGCCGCGGATCGATTCATAGCTGCCGCATGTCCCTTGCAGCGAGAAAAAGGTCGTGGAGGCATGGGGCCGGGGGGATACATAGTCTACCCGGGCGCGCAAGGTGCGCCCGGCTGCCGTGGTCATGTGCAGCAGGTACATGGTGGGCAGGGTCACTTGCGGGTCGAACTTGCCGCCGGGAACCGCCACCGCGGAGACTTGGCTCACCCGGTCGCCGGTGATGTAGAGCAGCGGCCCCAGCCCGTGGGTGATATAGACGCTCAACTCGCCGCGCCCGCGCCAGGTCAACTGTCCATCGGGCGTATAAAAGAGACGGCGACAGTCATGCACATAATCCCCTTCGCCGTAGTAGACCTCTCCAAAGCGTCCCGCGTCCACCAGCCGCTTGACCAGTTCGATCTCGTCGTAGTAGCAGCAGTTTTCCGCCAGCATGTAGATTGCCTGGCTGCGCCGCGCTGCCTGCACCAAGCCGCGGGCGTCGTCCAGCGTGTGACAGGCGATCACTTCGCTGAGGACATGCTTGCCCGCGTCCAACGCGGCGATGCTCTGGCGCGCATGGTAGGGGACTGGCGACGCGACGACCACCGCGTCGATTGCCGCGTTCAAAAAAGCGTCAAAATCCGCGTAGAATGTCGCGCCGATGGATTGGGCCAACTCTTCGCCTGTTTCTGCGTTCACGTCATACAGCGCGGTGACCGCGGCCCCGCCTACCGCTTGGCAGGCACGCACGAGGCTCTGCCCGCGGCGCAGGCCAATCACGCCAAACCGGATCGTGTCCATCCTGTTTGCCTTTCATGTGGATTGAGAGCCGCAGCGTTTTTGCGCGCCCGTTATACGGTTACACGTTTGCCTGCGCTGCGCGCTCGGATGGGGAATACTCTATCACAAGATGGGGCGTTCTCCCGCTGCGTCAAGCCATCACGATCTGCTCCAAGAGTTTGGTGAGCAGCCAAAGCAGCAGCGGCAGGATGATGGCGCTGACCACGTTGCGCAGCGTGCCCGGCGGCCACGGCCAGGTGGGGATTGTCTCCAGAAAGGCCAATTCCTCGCGCAGCTCTCCAATGGCGTTTAGCACCGGCACGGCTTGCTCATACTGCCCCTCGTCCAGCCGCCGGTGTGCGTCGGCTGTGCTGGCGTGCAGCCGTTTGCCGGTCGCGGCGATGACGCGCGCCTTTTCTTGTTCGATCTTCCTGTGAATCCCTTGCAGCGGCAGCAGAAAGACCACCACCCCCAGCGCGGCCATGAAAGCGATCGTCACCAGCGTGATCCGGTCTGATGAGGTCTGCGTTGTGAACCATGCATAGCTTAGAAATGTGCCGCCTACTGCGGTCTGCGCCGAGAGATTGCTCAACGCGTATAGGGGCTGCCGGTTGAACAGATCGACGCGTGCGTGTCGCGCATAGATGAAATAGACCATCCGCAGTTGGTGGATGGCATGGTAGGTAAAGACGATGTGGATGATGGCGGCGAAAATAGCCAGGGGCAACTCTAGGATAATCGCCAGGGGCGACGTAAAGATCGGCAGTTCGACCAGCGTCCACCCGGCACGCATGGCAAACAGCATGACCGCGGCATAGAGCAAGCCGATGGCTGTGGCCCAACCCAGGTTGCGCGGGGGCAGCATGACCAGGCGATAGGCTAGATCCGCAACCTCGTCATCTGGCACGTCGAGCACCGGTCTGAATTTAGCCAGTTCATCGAGCGCGAGGCGATCCAGATAGTGGATCAGCGCAAGGTAATAGAAAGGCGATGCCACGACCACGATCTGCAAGGGGACAAACGTGCCGGGCGCATACCCGCCGTCGCGCCAGTTGAGCAGGTTGGTCAGGGCTAGAAAGAAGAACGCCAGGATCGTATAGACAAGCAAGTAGGGACCGGGCAGCCGGTCGATCCAAGCCGTCATGCGATTGACCCAACTGGGCGCATAGGGGCGCTGCGTCATTGCATAGGGTATTTGATAGGCTGAAGACAAGGTTTCGCTGCTGGTCATAAGGCCGCCTTTTTGGGATGAAATGGGCCGACTGCTACGAAGCGTAAATTCCCCTAACCTTTGTGCATCCTATCTGTTTGTTAATCGTGTTTGTAATCTGTGTTCGTAAAGGTTGTTCTGCTCCTGTCTGTTGGGGATTGCGGGTGTATGGGCTAAATTTGACCTTTGAGATAGGCTTGACGCCGCGCTTGGGGGAATTTTTCAATCGCATAGCGCAGCATGGTGCGCGGCATGGTCGTATAGCGTGGCGCGAGAAACGTTTCTTCGAGCGCAAGGTCGCGCAGGCCCACCTCGCGCAGCATCCAGCCAACGGCCTTGTGGATCAGGTCGTGGGGGTCGTGCAGGAGCAAGTCCGCCAGGCGCAGCGTTTCGTCGTAGCTGCCCTGGCGAATAAAGGTAAAGGTTGCCATAATGGCGATGCGCCGCTCCCACAAGAGCGATGATTGGGCGAGCCGGGTTAAGAGCGGCTCGTCATGCACGCGCCCGGCAGCATATAAGTAGGCGCCAACGATCTGGGGCGCGGAGCTATCGACCAGATCCCAGTTGTTGATGGATGCGGTGTTGTCTAAATAAGCGTCAAAGATGCGTGTGCGCGTGGCTTCGTCACCTCGTTCGAACTGGGCCACCCAGATCAACAGCGCCAGCAGCCGATCTTCGTGATAGGGCGAATGGAGCAGCGCGATCACCTCGTCGTGGCGTAACTCGCGAGCCTGGCGCGCCAATTTACGCAGCACCGGCACGCGAATGCCGCGGAATTGATCGCCCTCACCATAATCGCCCGGCCCGGTCTTGAAAAACCAAGCCGACGTTTGCGCCTGGGTCGGGTTTGCCAGCGCAGCCAACGCTGCCTCTACTGCGGCCAGGTCCATCGACCTATCCCCTAGCCTGTTCGACTTGCGATTTGTGGTCTGCATTGTCGATTCACCCCTGGACGCGACCGGCTACATGGGCGCGGTCGGCCTGGCGCGGGGCATTCAGCCACTGGTGGATGCGTTCCGCTAACTCCAGCGGTTGGATGGGCTTGGCGAGGTAGTCGTCCATGCCCGCGTCCAGGCAGCGTTCGCGGTCCCCTTGCAGCGCGTGCGCGGTCATGGCAATGATGGGGATGGCCGGGTCTTTGACGCGCGCCACACCGCTGCGGATGGCGCGCGTGGCGTCGATGCCGTTCAGCTTTGGCATCTGCACGTCCATCAGCACCAAGTCGAACTCCTGGCCGCGCAGCGCTTCGAGCGCGGCATGACCGTCCCCAACCGCGTGGGTCGCGTACCCCATCTTTTCCAGCATATGCAGCGCCACCTTTTGATTGACCAAGTTGTCCTCGACCAGCAAGATGCGTGCCGCTGCTTGGGCGGGTGCTGTTCGGCTGGAGGCAGGGGCCTTTCCCCTGTTGGTTACAGATGCGCCTGCAGATGTGCCTGTGGATGTGCCTGTGGATGCGGTGTCAGGCTGCGCCAGCAGGATATGGCCGTTTAGCACTTCGCGCAGGCAGTTGCTCAGGTATTGGTGGCGCACTGGCTTGGTGAGACAGGCGGCAAATCCAATCTCGGCCAAAAGCTGGATGTCGTTTGGCCGGATGCCCGATGTCATCATGACCAGGTTCGTCGAGCAAAGCACAGCGTCTTCTTTGATAATGCGCCCCAAATGAATGCCGTCGCGGTGGGGCATGTGCATGTCGGTGATCAGGAGTTGGATCGGCGCAGGCGACAGCGCCGCGTGGCGCAAGATCTTGAGCGCGCCATCCACATCCGCGGCCTCATGCACCTGCATGCCCCAGGCATGCAACTGCTCGCGCAGCACCCAACGGTTGGTCGCGCTGTCGTCCACCACCAAGACGCGCACCCCGCCCAGGTCCGCGGGCGGCAAGGGGTGATCCATGGCCGCGACTTTGGCAAAGACCGCGGTAAACCAGAAATGGGAGCCGACGCCCGGTGTGCTTTCCACATGGATCTCGCCGCCCATCAACTCCACCAGGCGCTTGGCAATGGTCAGCCCTAGCCCTGTCCCGCCATATTTGCGCGTGGTCGAGGAGTCTAGCTGTTGAAAGGCATCGAAGAGCAGCGCGGCTTTGTCCTCTGGAATGCCGATGCCGCTGTCTTTGACCGAAAAGCGCAGGGTCACGCCCTGCTCGTCTTCTTCGTCCAAGCTGGCTTCGATGCGTACTTCGCCCGATTGGGTGAATTTGACCGCGTTGCTGCCCAAGTTGAGCAGGATCTGACGCAGGCGGTTGGGGTCGCCTTTCACCACATAGGGCACATCCGAGCGGATATGGGCAACCAACTCCAGGCCTTTTTCGTGCGCGGGCAGCGCCAACAGATCGGCTGTGTCTTCGAGGGTGGTGCGCAGGTCGAACTCAATGGTCTCTAGGTCGAGCTTGCCTGCTTCGATCTTCGAGAAGTCGAGAATGTCGTTGACGATAGTGAGCAGGGATTCGCTGCT
>CAZZNG010000086.1:0-19567 GCA_964655505.1 uncultured Litorilinea sp.
CACACCTGGTTGCCCGACGCCCACGTCCAAGCGCCCACCGCAGGGTCGATTGTGCTGGCGGGTATCCTGCTGAAGATGGGAACCTATGGCTATCTGCGCTTCGCCGTGCCGATCTTTCCCGAAGCTGCCACGCAGTTTGGCCCGTGGATCGGCGCGCTGGCTGTAATCGGCATCCTCTACGGCGCGCTGGTGGCCCTGGTGCAGAAAGACTTCAAATCGCTCGTCGCCTATAGTTCGGTGGCCCACTTGGGCTATGTCATGCTCGGCATCGTAGCGCTCAACGCTCAAGGCGTCAGCGGCTCGGTCTTGCAGATGGTTAACCACGGACTCAGCACGGGCGCGCTGTTCCTCATGGTCGGCCTGCTCTACGAGCGCCGCCACACCCGTATGCTGGATGAATTCGGCGGACTCTGGAAGAGCATCCCCGTCTACTGCGGCTTCCTGCTGGTCGTCATTATGAGCAGCGTGGGGCTGCCCGGCCTCAACGGCTTCATCGGCGAGTTTACCATTCTCGTCGGCGCGTTCCTGCGCGAGCCTATCTACGGGGTGCTGGGCGCAGCGGGCGTCATCCTGGCCGCCTGGTACTTGCTCACAGCCTTCCGCAAGGTTGCCCAAGGGCCTTTGACCCGCAGCGAGAACGAAGCCGCCAACCTGCCTGACCTGCGCCCCGGCGAGATCGCCATGCTGGTTCCGCTGGTTCTGCTCTTTTTCCTCATCGGGTTGTTCCCCAACATCTTCCTCGACAAGATCAATCCGTCGGTGGAGATGCTGGTCGAGCGCCCAGCCATAGTGATGCAAGTGGAGCGTTAACCCATGCCCCAGTCGCTTGACGCCCTTCAACTCAATTTCGCCGTCCTGGCCCCGGCCTTGGCGCTGGTTATCACCGCCTTGCTCGTCATGTTGGCCGATATGTTCGCCAATGACGACCATTCACCGCTGCGCATTGCGACCCCCTGGATCGCCTTGCTGGGCGTGGGCGCGTCAGCGCTGTTTACCCAATGGCTGTGGCAGCGTCCTGTGGAAACCTTTCAGGGGATGGCGACCTCTGATCACTTTGCCTTGAGCCTCAATTACATCGTGTTAATTGCCGCGGCGCTGGGCATCCTGGTCAGTATGCACTACATCCCGACGATCAATCGCAGCGTGGGCGAATACTATGCGCTGCTCTTGCTGGCCGCAACAGGCATGATGATGATGGGGTCGGCCATCGATCTCATTGTCGTCTTCCTGGCGTTGGAGATCTTCTCCCTGGCCCTGTACATCATGTGTGGGCTGCAACGGGACAACCCGCGCAGCACCGAAGCTAGCATGAAGTATCTGCTGCTCGGCGCGTTTGCCAGCAGTTTCTTCGTCTATGGCGCGGCGCTGGTCTATGGCGCGGCGGGCAGCACCCAATATGGCGAGATTGCCCAGACGCTTTCGAGCGGTGTGGGCAACACGGCCCTGCTTCTGCCTGGGATCGCCCTGCTCATCGCAGGCTTCGCCTTCAAGGTGAATGCTGTGCCTTTCCACATGTGGACGCCTGATGTTTATCAAGGTGCGCCAACGCCGGTGACCGCGTTCATGAGCGTAGGAACCAAGGCAGCGGCCTTTGCCGCCTTTATCCGTGTCCTCTTCCAGGCGGTTCCCATGCAGCAAGAGACATGGGGCTGGGTGCTGGCGATCATCGCAGTGTTGACCATGATCCTGGGGAACTTTGCTGCGCTGCGCCAGACGAGCCTCAAGCGTATGCTGGCCTATTCCAGCATTGCCCATGCCGGATACATCCTGGTTGGGCTTGCGCCAGGCACAGAGGCAGGGGCCAACGCAGCCCTCTTCTACCTCTTTACCTACGCCTTCATGAACATTGGCGCTTTCGCCATTGTGATCGCGCTGGAGAGGGCGCAAGCCAACGACGCGCTGCAAAACCGCGCCGCGGGCATTGCCGACCGCTTCCCCCTGCTGGCGTTTACCATGGCGATCTTCATGTTCAGCCTGAGCGGCATCCCGCCCCTGGCGGGCTTCTTTGGGAAGTACTTCGTCTTTAAGGCGGCTGTCGATGGCGGTTGGACGTGGCTGGCTGTGCTGGGCATGCTCAACAGCGCGGTGGGCCTCTACTACTACCTGCGTGTGACGGTCGCCATGTACTTCGAGCCGCAAGGCCCGGAGACCGTGAGCGAACGTCACGGCGCGGTCATGCTGCGCCTCGGTGTCGTGGTGGCGGCAGTCTTTACCATCCTGATCGGCATCTACCCTGGCCTGTGGACCGGCATCTTCCGCGCCACGCTTGGCGGGTAATCGCCCCATCTGCTAAAAAGACAACGCAGCGGCCCGGCATCCTACTACAGGAGCCGGGCCGTTTTTCTTAAACAAACAACTTGAGCATGACCACTTGGGCATGATACCTTAGGCGTTATAAGCTATCTGGCGTTACAAACTATCGATAGACCGGCTAGGCGATCAACCCCTGTGGAGAAAGCAGACCATGGACCCCCTATTCTTTGAGACGCAAGAAGCGTTTCGTGCCTGGTTGGACGAACATCATGCCACAACCAGCGAACAGTGGATCGGCCTTTGGAGAAAAGGCAGCGGCAAGCCCTCCATCACCATGCCCCAAGCGGTGGAGGTGGCGCTCTGCTACGGCTGGATCGATGGGCAGGGCAAGCGCATTGACGAGGAGCGGTACATGGTGCGCTTCACCCCGCGCAAACCCAACAGCGCATGGAGCGCGGTCAACCTGGCGCGCTATGCCAAGTTGGCCGAACAAGGCTTGATCGCGCCTGCGGGCGAACGCGCCTTTGCCCAGCGCAAGGCGGAGCGTTCCGGCGTCTATTCCTATGAGCAAGCGCGCGACGAGGTGAAGCTGGACGAGGCCTATGCGGTGCAACTGGCTGCCAACCCGGCTGCATCCGCCTTCTTTCAGGCGCAGCGCCCCTCATACCAACGTGCGGTTATCTGGTGGATCATGAGCGCCAAGCGCGCGGAAACCCAACGCAAGCGGCTAGCCACGTTGATCGAGGAGAGCGCGGCGGGCCGCACGGTTCGACAGTTCACGCGCAGCAAACGCTAGGCCGCTAGCGAGGCAAGTTTATCGCAGTTTATTGGCAGTTTATTGGAAGAAATCGATCTTGCGGTGGCGCATGACCACGCTTTGGGCCAGCCCAATGGCAACCATCATGGAGATGAGACTGCTACCGCCATAGCTGATGAAGGGGAGCGTCAGCCCCGTCACCGGCAGCAGGTTCATGTTCATGCCCACATTGACAATGAGTTGGAAGAAGATAATAGCAGCCACGCCCGCGGCCAAGAGGCGGCCAAAGTGGTCTTGCGCCATGTCTGCGATGCGCAGCAGTCGCCACACGACAAAGAGCAGCATCGCCAGAATGATCATCGCGCCGACCCAGCCCAGTTCTTCGGCGATGACGCTAAAGATAAAGTCGGTGTGGCGCACGCGCAGGAAGTGCAGTTGGTTTTGGCTGCCGTGGGCAAAGCCACGCCCCATCCAGCCGCCGTTGCCAATCGCAATCAGGGCCTGATTGACGTTGAACGCCGCGTCCAAGTTCTCTTCCGGGTTCAGAAAGACCTCGATGCGCTCCAACATATAGCCTTGCAGCGACCCCAACATAATGGGCAGCGCGGCCACTACGCTCCCAGCCATCATGAAGAAATGCCGATAGCGAATGCCGCCGATCATCAGCAATATGCCGCCGATAAAGCCATAGGTAACGGCCATGCTCAAGTCGGGCTGGAGATAGATGAGGCCTAAGGGCGCGAACAGCAGCACCAGTGAAATGAGCAGGTGGAACAGCCGGTACATATGCTCATGGAACCAGCTTAGATACCACGCAGTGAAGACAACATAGAGGAACTTGCCCGGTTCAGTCGGCTGCACAAGCACGCCGCCTATCGAGATCCAGCGCTGCGCGCCCGTGCCCTGGGTTTCGCCAAAGAGGAAGACCGCGACCAACAACAACACAAAGAGGATGAACGCGGGCGGAGCCAGCAGTTGCAGATGGCGATAATCGATGAACGAGACGAGCAGCAAGCCGATCAGCCCAACAGCAAAAAAGATCGTCTGGCGATACCAGTAGTCGGACAGGTCAATCGTGTTATAGGTTGCGCTGTAGATCATCGCGATGCCGATGCCGCACAGCGCCAAGACGACCAGGAGAAGCGCCCAATCAAAGTTACGCCAAAGCTGCTGATTATTCATGTGTCAAGAGGGTGAACGAAAATTCCAAGCCGAATCCGATTAACGGCTGAAGAGCCGCGACAGCGAACCCAATAACCCCGGTTCGCGAAAGTCCATCAAGGGCACATTGTTGCCCATCACGCGCTGGGCAATGTTGCGGTAGGCTTGGCTGATCCAGTTGCGTGCATTCAAGACCACCGGCATCCCGCGGTCAGTCCCCAACACAATGGACTTATCCTCCGGCACAACGCCCAACAGGTCAATCGCCAAGATATCCAAGATGTCGTCGATGTCGCGCAGTTCTCCTGTGCGCGACAACTTGGCATTGTAGCGATTGACGACCAAGCCCGGCTGGTGCTTCCAATCCCGCTCTAGCAGGAAGATCACCTTGTCTGCATCGCGCAGCGCGCTCACATCGGGCGTCGTCACGATCAAGACCCGGTCCGCCGGGGCCACCGCGCTTTGAAAGCCATGTTCGATCCCCGCGGGTGAATCAATCACCACGTAATCGGCCATGTGGCTCAACGTCTTGCAGACGGAGACCATCTGCTGAATGCCCACGTCGGCCTTGTCGCGCGTTTGCGCCGCGGCCAGCAGGTGCAAGGATTCGACGCGCGTATCGCGCACCAGCGCTTGCTGCAACTGACAGCGCCCTTCAACCACATCGACCAAGTCATACAAGACCCGGTTTTCCAACCCCATCACCAAGTCAAGATTACGCAAACCGATATCGGCATCAACCGCGATCACCTTCTTGCCGGTCAAGGCCAGCGCAACGGCGAGATTAGCTGAGGTTGTTGTCTTGCCGACGCCTCCTTTACCGGAGGTTACCGTAATGACACTGCCAGGCATGTAGGTCCTCTCCAGGAGGCATGTCGTTGTTGGCGAAGCAAGAGCATAGGGAAGAGGTCCAGAATCGTATTTGCATCACCACTTGGAGAACTTACCGATCTTAGCTTCATCCCACGGCTCGACGACGATACGCTCGTCGGCCACCCGTGCAATCTCAGGACGGCGTGCCGGTTCTCTCCGCCAAAAGAAAAGCCAGCGTCCTCGCTTCTGTTCGGGCGCAATGGCCGTTAGATTTGCAATGCGTAGTTGCGTGGGCACAAAGTCCAGCGCCGCCACCACCGAACGATGGTTCCCATCCACCCCTGCATAGGCGATCCCGCGTAGGCGGCCCCAGACGATCACATCGCCGCTGCTGATTACCTGCGCGCCGGGGTTCACATCTCCGATCACGACAATGCTTTCGGCCTTGCGCAAGATCTGCCCCGAACGCAAGCTGCCGCGGTGCACAAAATGGCCGGTGGGACGCGGCGGCGGGGGCGGCATCGGACCCGGTTCTGCGGGAGGCAGTTGCAGCGGGCGCGCAGCGGTCGATGTCCCGGTTGTCGATGTCAGGGAGGATTTCCAACCCTGTGCAGGCAGATCGGTTGCCTTGCCATCGACCTCGTTTGTCCCCGCGGGCGCTTCACCAAACGGCGTGTCACCGGCGAGCGTGCTGGTTGCCAGCCCCACCTCTGCCGCGGCTTGCAGCGTGCGCTCCGAGGTCGAACGCACCACGCCCAACTTCATGTCGTGGAGTTCGAGCAGATTACGCACCTCGCGCAGCTGCTCTTCCACAAGGCGATGGGGGCCGGCTTCGAGCACCACTTTGCCCCCGCGGAAGAAGCCATCCGCCGCGGCCAAGCGCTCGGCGAGCAGTTCGATCAGTTCCGCCCAATCTCCCTCGCCCAACTCCACAGCTACGCCGGTTGGCCGCCCCTTGATCTTGACCGTCGCCCGCGGGCTGTCGTCCTTGCCCGGCTCCTGTTTGCCAGTGGGGCTGGTGTAATGGCCGTTGGCAGCGCCATTGGTCTGTTTGGCTTGTTCATTTGAGTGCTCTTGGCGCTCGGCGGCATCTTGGCCGTTGTTGGCGCTGGTTTTATCGCTGCTACGGTCGCTGGTATGCTCGCCGTTATGGTCGCTGCCGTCGCTCGACCGCGCGCGGCCTGCATCGGCAGACGTGCCCTTTGCGCCATCCTGCACCTGCCGCGATCGGGCCGCCTGGTCAACACCCTCTTGTGGGGGAGATGTAGATTGTTGCGTCTTATCCTTGGGTGTCGCCATGTCGATGACCTTGCCCCGGATAGCGAATGCCGCCATGTGCACGGCTGTCCGTGCATCCGCAACCCTCGCGCTTCCGGTGCGTCCACGCTTAACTCCACAAGGAGATCCTCCCTCGCTGCTTTGCCTGCGATGGCTTTGGCTCAAGCAGGCCTAGCGAGGACGAATCTCATTAAAGTATGCATCAAGAATTGTCTTGGCGACGGGCGCAGCCGCTTGCGACCCTTCGCCGCCGTCATAGAGAAAGACCACCACGGCGATCTCCGGCGCTTCATAAGGCCCATAGGCCACAAACCACGCATGAACCGGCAGATTGTCATTCTCTGTGCGACGGCAGTCCTCTTCTTCCGGGATGTACTCACAAAATTCAGCCGTGCCGGTCTTGCCCGCCAAGACAATGTCAGGGTTTTCCAAACGGGCCGCTGCGCCTGTGCCGCCGGGCGCGTTCACCACGGACCACATCCCCTCTTGCACAATCTCTATCAGCCCGTCGTCCAGCGGCAGTTCTCGCTTCACAATCGGCGTAAAATCACGCTGCAGCCCGCCGTTGGCGTCGGTAATTTGATAGACGATCTGCGGCTGCATCACCTTGCCGCCATTGGCAACAGCCGATGACGCCACCAGCACTTGCAGCGGCGTGGACAACAAATAGCCGTGGCCGATGGACATATTATAGCTGTCGCCCGTTGTCCAGCTTTCCGCATAGAGTTGGCGCTTCCACTGGTCGTCGGGCACGACCGTCCCGACCTCGCCGGGCAAGTCAATGCCGGTCGGCTCACCGTAGCCAAAGAGCGCCGTCCATTTGGCTAAACGCCGCGCGCCCAGGCCGATAAAATCATTCTGGGGATAGCCGCCGCCTATCATGTAGAAGAAGATGTTATTGGACAGCTTCAGCGCGTCCACGATATTGATTGCGCCGTGGGTAATGCCATAAGCGTGGTTCCAGCTAACGAAGCGCTGCGCCAACGCCATATTGTTCGGATAGAACCTGTTGGGCAAATAGATCGGCCCTGCGTCCACCAACACCGTGTCCTTGGTGATCACCCCTTCTTGCAGCGCGGCCGCGGCCGTCACCATCTTAAAGGTCGAGCCAGGCGGATAGAGGCCGCCAATCGCATAGTTGATCAGCGGGCGGCGCTCGTCGCGCTCCAGCGCCAAATACTCCTCGTTGATGCGTTCGGCAAAGACATTGTTATTATACGAGGGCAGGCTCACCATGCCCATGACCGCGCCGGTCATGGGGTTCATGGCGATGGCAACGCCCCACGGCGCTTCCACTTCCTCCATTTTGGCCTGCACTGCCTCGTGCATGACCTTTTGCAGCCGCATGTCGATGTTCAAAATCAGGTTCGAGCCGGGCACAGGCTCGGCCACCTCGCCCACCGTGCGAATCTCGCGCCCCAGAATATCGACTTCGGTCTGCTTGTAGCCGGGCATCCCGCGCAATTCGCGCTGGTATGAATATTCCAGCCCATTCAGCCCCACCCGCTCGTTGGGGTTGGTATAGCCCCGCTCGCGGTAGCTCTCTTCCGCTGCGGCCGGGATAGGCCCCATGAAGCCCAGCACATGGCTTAACAGATCGCCGGTCAAATATTCGCGCACCGGCACAGGTTTGACACGCACCGCGGGCAAGCGGTAGCTATCCTGGGAGATGGCAAAGGCGTGCTCGCGATCGACCAAATCGAGAATGGGCACGGCATCCGATGCGCTCCCCTGGCGGCTCAGTGCAATGGCCCGCTGGATCAAGGCGGCCAACCCATCCAGGGGCAGCGGCTCCGAAATGTCCGGCAGCAACAGGGGGTGGACAATCTCTTGCGGCGGGCGACCATCGTCGCTGTAGATGATCTGCGTCTCGCCTGGGACAGTAATATAGTTAAGCTCTACCCCCGCTCTGCCCACTGTGCGCGCAAAATCCGCGCGCCCCAAGCGCCGAAACATGATTTCGGCCATGCGCAGGGCCACTTCCTCGTCGGTGTCGGCGTCCAAAGCCGTCAACACCTCGATGATCGCGCTAAGTTCCTCGTCCTCCTCAGTCTCAGGATCGTCAAACGGGAGATCCTCCGGAACCAGCCCCACCTCAAAACTAGGCCGGTTGCGGGTCAAGATCTCGCCGGTGTAATCATAGATGACCCCGCGCGGCGCGGGCAGCTCGACCAGGTCAAAGCGATTGGCATCCGCGGCTTGCCGGTATCCATCGCCTTCCAAGACCTGCAACTGATAGAGCCGGCCCCCGAAAAAAACAAGGACCAAGAACATCGCGGTCCGGAACAAGAACATGGACAGGGCAGATGTATCCCTGCGGATAGGTTCGATCATACGCTATGCAAGATACCTGCTAAGATCCGACCAGACCGGTATACGGCTAAAGATCCTGCTGTTCCGGCACACGGTTCAGAAACGGAATCAGCAAAATCATCAACGTGGTGTTATACAACACCGCCGGGATCACCACTCGCTGCATCATCGCCCAAAACGGCACTTGATAATTTGCAACGCGCAAGTATTGTAACACAGCCAGGATACCCAAGTAAGCAACCGCATAGGCGAACGTCCCTGCGACGATGGCTGTGATCGGCACGATCACATTGAAACGGGAGAGCGTGCGATGCCCCACCCCTGCCACCAAAGCCGCGGCCATCAGCGCCAAACTCGAGCTGCCCAGCGGCCCGCCGCTGAAGATGTCCATGCCAATGCCGCCGAAAAAGGCCCACAACACCCCTGGGCGGCTGCCATAGATCAGCGCGCCGATCACAATCACCAGCAGCACCAGATCGGGCTTGACGCCGTAAAGCTTCAGGCGGCTGGCCGCGGTCGCCTGCAAAAGACAAACGACAATCAGCAAGGGGAACATCAAATAATAGAGCGCGCCGCGATTCCAATCACTCATGGCCTGTCACTCACGGTCTGTCGCTCACGGTCTGTCGCTCATGGCACAGCCTCGGCCTCTTGAGTCGGCTCATTCAAACCCGGCTCGGCTGAATCCAGTTCCGTACCATCCGCACCGGCCCCGCTCTCCTCGCCGCTCAACGCATCGCCTGCGTCTTCTTCGCCTTCCGCTCCCTCGTCCGCTTCATCGGCAGCATTGGGACCGGGCACGAGCAGTTCGGGCACATCCTCCAGCGGATCAAAGTTGGTGACAACCATGACCAACTCCAGACGCGGCAGATCGACCGTGGGCTTTACCACTGCCTGCTGGAAAACATCAATGTCGCGCTGGCGAATCTCCACCACTTGGCCGATGGGAATCCCCTTGGGGAAGCGCCCACCCAGACCCGATGTCAACACCACCTCGCCCACGCTGAATTCTTCGCCTTGGCGGATGTAGTCCATGACCACAGTGCCGCCTGGCGCGCCGCGCACCACGCCGTTGAGCCGGCTGCTTTGCAAAATGGCGTTGACCGCGCTGCTGGGGTCGATAATCAACAAGACTTTGGAGGTGGAGGCAGTCACGTCACTGATGCGCCCGACCAACCCTTGATCCGTGACCACCGGCATCCCCACGGCAACGCCATGCTCAGTGCCCAGGTCGAGCATGATGTATTCCAGAAAGTTGTTGCTCTCCTGGCCGATGACGCGCGCCACAATCTGCGCGCCGCGCACCTCCAGCCCTGGCCGCGTCTGGGCGAAGCGCAGCATCTCGCGCATCAGTTCGTTCTCGCGCTGGACCTCGCGCAGCGCAAAGTTTTCGACCAGCAGACCGGCGTTCACCTGCTCCAACTCGGCATTGCGCTGGCGCAAGTTACGCAGTTCAAAGAGAAAATCCACCGCATCGGTGAGGCTCTCGGTCGCGCCGGTTGTGCCCACTTGTGCCGGGGAGGTAAGTTGCGTAATCGCACTCTGAATTGGCCGCAGTTGCCCCGTAGCCTGTAAAGCCATGAGCAGCATCGCGGCCAACGACAGAATGACAATGCGAAAGCCGATCTCACTAAATGACCACGGCCTTCTATCCGTATCGCGCATAAGTATCGTATCGTGGAGAACGAAAGGCAGGAAACGTTAGCGAATGGTGGATTAGCGAATCGTGCTTTTGCGCTGCATACTGGTCAGGGTTTCCCGGTAGAATTCCGGCTTCTCCAGAATCATCCCTGTCCCCATCACCACCGCCGTCAGGGGATTATCGGCAACATAGACATGCATGCGGGTTTCGTCTTGCAGCCGCTGCGCCAGCCCATGCAGCAGCGCGCCGCCCCCCGCCAAGACAATGCCGTATTCCATCAAGTCCGCCACCAATTCCGGCGGCGTTTCGTCCAATGTGGCCTTGACCGCGTCGACAATCACCTGCACCGAGCCGGACAATGCCTCGCGGATTTCAACCGAACTGACTTCAACCGCTTCGGGCAGCCCTGTCACCAAGTTGCGCCCACGCAAGATCATGGTGCGCTCGCGCTCCATCGGGTAGGCTGACCCGATCTCGATCTTGGTGCGCTCGGCCATGCGCAGCCCGATCAACAGATTGTACTTCTGGCGCGCATAGTTGACGATGTCCTCGTTCATTTCGTCGCCCGCCACGCGGATCGAGCGCGACACAACAATGCCGCCCAACGAGATCACCGCCACTTCTGTTGTACCGCCGCCGATGTCCACGATCATCGAGCCGACCGATTCGGTCACGGGCAGCCCCGCGCCAATCGCCGCGGCCATCGGCTCCTCGACCAGACCGGCCTCGCGTGCGCCCGCGCTGATGGCTGCATCGCGCACTGCGCGCTTCTCCACCTCCGTCACGCCGGAAGGGATGCCAATGACCACGCGTGGACGCGCCGCGCCAAAAGCCCGGTTGCCGTGCACCTTGCCAATGAAATGATGGATCATCTGCTCGGTGACGTCAAAGTCCGAGATCACCCCATCTTGCAAGGGGCGAATGGCGACGATGTGGGCGGGTGTGCGCCCGACCATCTCTTTTGCGTCGTTACCAATCGCCTTAACTTGGTTGCGCCGTCTTGATGATTTGTCAATCGCCACGACCGAAGGTTCATTGATCACGATCCCCCGGTTCTTCACATGTACGAGCGTGTTCGCCGTACCCAGATCGATCCCAATATCCAGCGAGAAGAGACCTAGTAGCCAATCCAGTGGGTTAATCACACGTAATTCCGTCCTTGCGTGCCGGGTTGATCTGCGCCTTGCGGCTGCGCGCGCACGCGGCTTGCCGTTGCTCCTACCTGCACCGTGCACGCGCCAATCCCACAGCATCCATGCGGCAGACAAGTGCAGGGCCGTGCGCCTGGCGAAGGCAGCAGGTCAACCGCGATTATACCATAAGCAAATGAGGGGCAAAAAAGCCCAGCGGATCGACGGGTTGTGCAACGCGCAAGCAATTGCACGCCGGTTTACGCGCTCGCACGCATGTGCTGTGATATACTGGCAAGTGGCCCATAGTGCACGTAGGGCACGATTCGATTGAACAATGATTGAAACAGCAGAACGCGAACCACAATCCACTTTATCCAACACAGGGCCGGGCGTGAGTCCGGTTAAGCCCGCGCAGATACCTCCTGCGCACATGTCTTCCGCGCAGATACCTCCTGCGCACATGTCTATTGCCCAGCCATCTGTGCAAGCGATCGCGTCCAACCCCGCGCTGGCCCCTGTGCTGGCGGCTGTGCGAACGGCCCAAGCGCGCTATCGCCTATTTCCCCTGCCCGACAGCAATCAAGCGGGCGGGGACGTGCCGGTTGTCGTCGGCGTGAGCGGCGGCGCGGATAGCCTCTGCCTGCTCTATGCGCTGGTCGCGCTGGCCCAAACGTGGCCGCTGTCACTGCATATCGCCCACCTCGACCATGCCCTGCGCCCCACATCCGCGGACGACGCGGCCTTTGTGCAAGCGGTCGCGCAGCACTTTGACCTGCCCTTTTACCATACGCGGCTGCCGGACAATGCACTGTTCCATGACCCGGCTGGCCTTGAAGCCGCCGCGCGCCGCGCCCGCTACACCTTTCTGGGCCAAGTGGCACGACAGGTTGCACAGCGCGCGTCCACGCCCGCCGCTTTCGTGCCTGTCACGGTCGCGGTCGCCCATCACCAGAACGACCAGGCCGAAACCGTGCTCATGCACCTGATCGGCGGCAGCGGATTGGATGGGCTGGGCGGGATGCGCTGGGTGACGCGCCTGCCCTACTACCCGGACCACAGCCACAATGCGCCGCGCCTGGTGCGCCCGCTGCTGGGCGTGGATCAGCCGACCATCCACGCGGCCTTGAACGCGCTCGGCGTAAGCTGGCGCGAGGACCGCACCAACCAGGATACGGCGCACTTGCGCAATCAGGTACGCCATGAATTCTTGCCCATGTTGGCCCGCGTCAATCCCAACCTTCACGCCACGCTGGCGCGCACAGCCAATGTGTTAGCCGCCGAAGCCGAACGTGCCGCGGCCTGCAACCAAGCAGCCTTGGCCGCGCTGCGGCTTGAACAGACGCAGGCGCGCGTGGTGCTGGACCTGGATAAGCTCTTGGCCTGTGACTTGGCGACACAGCGCGGGGTGTTGCAAGCCGCACTTGACCACCTCGCCATTGAGCGCCGCGACACCGGCGCGGACCAGATCGACGCCATCCTGGCGCGCAGCCGCCAACCCGCGTCCGGCGGCCCCTATCCCATCGTGCAGGGCTGGGCGTGGACGCTGCTCGGCGCAGCCGCGGGGCGGCCGCGGCGCTTGAGTTTGCATCGGGCCGCGGACCTGCCGCTCACGCCCGATCAGCCGCTGCTGCCGCCTGGGGTGCGCCTGCCGCTGCCGCTTGAGGGAGCGCTCGACGCGGGCAATGGCTGGCGCGTGACCAGCCGCGTGATTGCGCCTGCAGCACTGCCCCCCGATTGGCGCGCACCGGGCCATCCCTGGCGTGCCTTTTTGGACGCGGCGCGCGCCAGAGATCTCGTCCTTACAACGGCGCAGCCGGGGATGCAGCTTGCCCCGTTGGGGCTGGGCGGGCATCGTCGCAGTGTGGGCGATCTGCTCACCGACCACAAGATCGCGCCTGCGCTTCGTCCCCATTGGCCGGTGGTCTGCACGCAGGCGGACGGTGATGTCGTGTGGGTGTGCGGTCTGCGTGCAAGCCACACCTATCGCGTGCAGCCCACGACCCAATCGATTCGCCTGCTTGAATGGGAACGAACGCCACGGGAACGAACGCCAACGGAGGCAACTGTTTAATCATGTCCAGCCGTCCCAACACCGGCCCTGCCAGCCGTGCCGATGTCAAGGCGCTGACCCATTGGATCATCCGCCAGGGGTACACCGTGCGCTTTACCGCGCGGCGGCCCGATCAGGTGGCCGGTATCCTGCGCACCCCAGAGGGGCCTGTCGAATTCACCTATGATCCGGCCAAGCGAGTCGTGCATCTGCCCGACCGCAGCGTGCCCATCAATGCCTATGGCTGGGAGACGGACCCAACCCATAACGAATTCGGTTCGGTTACCTTTGACGCCCCCCCGACGGATCGTTCCCAATCCGGCAAATCGCCGTTGGGGGCGGCGTGGCTGGGCAAACTGCGCGCGGGCCAGCCTGCACCCAGCGATCGATCATCGGATCAATCACCGGACAACTCACCGGATCAATCATCGGCGGACGACTGCACATGACCACCCAACCGCGCGCCACAGCACGCGCAGCCTCCACAGCCGCAACGGTACGGCTCAAAGCCGGGCGCGAAAAACCTGTCGTCCAGCGCCACCCGTGGATCTTTAGCGGCGCAATTGCCGCGCTGCCCGACACAGCCGAAAACGGCGCAATCGTCGACGTGCTCGACGCGGCCGGGGCATGGCTGGCCCGCGGCTATCTCAACCGCGCCAGCCAGATCCAAGTGCGCTTGTTGACCTGGAACCCGGACGAGGCGATTGATGCCAATTTTTGGCGGCGACGGCTGGCCGCGTCCATCGACCGGCGCAAACCGCTGCTTTCCAGCGGAAAGACCAACGCGTGCCGCTTGGTCTACGCGGAAAACGATTACCTGCCGGGGCTGATTGTCGACCGCTACGCCGACTATCTGGTGATGGAAGCGGGCACGCTGACCATTGACCGCCACAAAGAGATGCTGGCCCAAGAACTGCTGGCGCTGACCGGCTGTCGCGGCGTCATCGAGCGCAGCGATACCGCCGCGCGGCGCTTGGAGGGACTGGACGAAGCCGGTGGACTGTTGGCGGGCGAACAGCCGCCCGATCAGGTCGAAATCCATGAGCATGGTATGCGCTTTGTGGTGGACTTGGCCGACGGCCAAAAAACCGGCTTCTATCTCGATCAGCGCGAGAACCGGCAGCGCATGGCCCCTCTGTGCGCCGGTGGCCGCGTGCTCAACGGCTTCAGCTACACGGGGGCCTTTGCGGTCGCGGCGCTCAAAGCCGGAGCCGCCCATGTCACCAACATTGACGGCAGCATTGAGGCGCTGGAATTGGCCGAGGAGAACCTGCGGCGCAACGGCTTTGACCCCGATACCCAGAGCGAGAATCTGGCAGGGGACATCTTCCAGATCCTGCGCGATTGGCGCGAAACGGGGCCGCCGGGCGGCCCCTTCGACGTGGTCATTCTCGACCCGCCTAAATTTGCCCACAGCCGCGGCCAGGTAGAACGCGCCTTGCGCGGCTACAAAGACATCAACCTGCAAGCGCTGCCCCTGATCGCGCCGGGCGGCTATCTGGTGACCTTCAGTTGCAGCGGTTTGGTCAGCGCCGATCTCTTTCAGAAGGTGATCTTCGCCGCGGCGATTGACGCGGGCCGCGATCTCCAGATCATTGCGGGGCTGCGCCAAGCCGCCGACCACCCTGTGGCGATCACCTTTCCCGAAGGCGAGTACTTGAAGGGGTTGATCTGCCGCGTTCTCTAGTTTCGTACATAGCTCGTTTCGTTGATTGACTGTGACCTATTACCATGACATCTTCTCATATAGAATCTCGTATAAACCCATTGGGCGCGGCCTCGAAAGACCCATCGCCCCACCTATCAGCCAGCATGGAACAGACCGATTTCGACCATTTCATCGCTGCGCTGGCGCAAGACTTGCAGAAACCCTTGCCCGGTCGCAGCGCCCAATACAACATGGCCCCGCGCCCGCGCAGCGGCGGCGAAGAAGCCGACCAGCCGCGGCCAGACGCGCGCCACAGCAGCGTTCTCATTCTCTTTTACCCGCGCTTCGCCAATCCTCACGGTCTTGACTCACACAGCGACCAACAGAGTGACCCACACAGTGAGCGGCAGCGATCGCGCATCTATTTTCCGCTGATCTTGCGCCCCACTTATCCCGGCGTACACAGCGGCCAGATCGGTTTGCCCGGCGGCGGCTATGAGCCGCAGGATGGCGATCTGCTAGCGACCGCGCTGCGCGAGGCGCAAGAGGAGATCGGCGTTGCGCCCGAAGATGTGACGATCATCGGCACGCTCAGCAAACTCTACATTCGCCCCAGCAACCACTTGGTCCTGCCGGTGGTCGGCTGGACACCGCAACGCCCCAATTTTAAACTTGACCCGCGCGAAGTCGCCGCGCTCATCGAAGCGCCGCTGGATGAACTGCTCAACCCGGCCAACCAGCGCACGGAGCGCTGGCGCTTGCACGACCGCACAGCCGATGTCCCCATCTTTGACGTGCAAGATCAGATCGTTTGGGGCGCGACCGCGATGATTCTCAGCGAACTGCTCGCCTTGCCCACGCTCATCGCCGCGGCCAATCGCGTGCAGCCCAACGGGCGCTAGACGCGGCGCGTCGGGATGGCGCGCCTGATTTGGTACCCACACAGCCACATGGTACGATTTTGCTCGTGATGACAAGGCATTTTTCGCGCCGCGTGACGGCTTCACCCCTTTCGCAACCCTATCGCCGGATCGCCTACACGCTGATCCTGCTGCTCCTGATCGCCAACCCGCTGCCGGTGTTGGCCGCGCCCAGCGCGCAGAGCGCAGCCGCTCCGCTGGTTCTCGCCTTTTACTATACGTGGTTTGACGAGAACACATGGACTTATGACAAGTTGAGCGACCTACCCGCGGAGCCTTATGTCAGCCGCGACCGCGGTGTGATGGGCCGCCACATCGATCAAGCCAGGGCCGCGGGCATCGACGCCTTTCTGGTGGCCTGGTATGGACCGGGAGGCGGCCCCAACCAGACTGAAACCAACCTGGCGGCCATGCTCGACGAGGCCAACGCGCGCGGCTTCAAGGTGGGCGTGCTTTTCGAGACAACTTCGCCTTTCTTCGGCGGCATTGGCGATGTAACCGCCGCGCTGCAGCACTTGCTCAACACCCACGCCAACCACCCGGCTTTTTTGCGCGCCGATGGACGCCCGGTGATCTTCTTCTGGCGGCCCACGCTCTACGGTGTGGACGCATGGCGCAATGTACGCAGCCAAGTCGACCCCAACTATAGCAGCATCTGGATCAGCGAAGGCGTAGATACCAGCTATCTCGCGGTCTTTGACGGTCATCACCTCTATAGCAACACCTGGAACCCACCGGCGGATCTCACGTCGGTCAATGCCAAATTTGCGGGGCAGGTGGCCCAGGCCAGCCAGAATTACGGCACCTATAAGCTGTGGGTGGCGACGGTGATGCCCGGCTACAACGATGTACGCATCCGGCCCGGTGCGGGCTTTGCAACCGACCGCGGCGGCGGCAGCTACTTCACTCAAAGCTGGCAGGCCGCCATTGCCAGCAACCCTAATTGGATCGTCATCAACAGCTTCAACGAATGGCCCGAAGGCTCCTACATCGAACCCAGCGTGGCCTTTGGCGATCACTTTATCAACCTTTCCGGCCAATACAGCGCGCAGTTCAAAGCAGGCGGCGGGATCAGCGAGGCAGCAACCGCGCCGCCGCCCCCTATGGAGCCACCGCCCACCCCCACGCCGCGGCCAGAGCCGACCGAGCCGACTGCCTTTGTGGATGCCGCGCTCTTGAATCTGCGCGCCGGGCCAAGCACCGACAGCGAGATTGTGGGCCAGGCAGCCGCAGGCGCAGCCCTGCCCATCCAGGGCCAGCACCCGGCTTGGCCCGACTGGTGGCAGGTGCGCCACGGTGAACAGACAGCGTGGGTCTACGCCCCGCTCGTCACCACCGGCGGGCCGATGGAGCAGGTCGCCGTGCTGGACGACGCGGCGCTGCCCGCTGGGGCCGCAACCGTGATGACCGCGGCTGTGGTGACCGGCGACAGCGATCCGGCAACAGCGCTTTCTGCCGAAGTTTCTGCCGAAGCAGACAATGTCCCTGTGGCGAATGTGTTTGCTGCAAGCGCACCGGACACGGGGAATGTCGCTGAGGAAGCCACCGATGATGCTGACAATGAAACAACTGACACAGCCGCCGGAGAAGCCGCCGCGCAAGCAACGTCTGCCGATGCGTCTACACAAGAGACTGTAGAAGAGACTGTGGCGACAGCCGCGAGTGTCGCAGCCGATGGGCACGCTATCCCCCAAAGCGCGCCGCAACTCGACGCCAACTATGATTCGATCCAGCCCTACCTAGCGCGCTAGTGCAACGGAGTCGACGCGATGTCCGGTAAGATCCCAACTAGGCTGTGCGAAATGCCGCTTGAGGATGCCATCGAGCGGGTGTTGATTGACGAGGCAACGATCCAAGCACGCGTGAAGGAGCTAGGCGAAGCCATTGCCGACGCCTACCGCGGTCAAGACCTGCTGCTCATCTCCGTGCTCAAAGGCAGCATCATCTTCATGGCCGACCTGAGCCGCGCCATCAACATCCCCCACGCCATCGACTTCATGGCAACCAGCAGCTATGGCGCGGGCACGCACAGCAGCGGCGTCGTGCGCATCCTCAAAGATTTGGACAAGCCCATCGAGGGGCGCAACGTGCTGATTGTCGAAGACATCATCGACAGCGGCCACACGTTGAACTACTTGGTACGTATCTTGCAGGAGCGGCAACCGGCTTCGCTCCGCATTGTTACCCTCTTGGATAAGCCGGAACGACGTGAAGTTGCACACCATGTTGATTGGGTCGGCTTCTCGATCCCAAATGACTTCGTCGTCGGTTATGGTCTTGATTACAATGAACTCTATCGCAATCTCCCCTATATCGGCGTGCTCAGACCCGCGGTCTATGCCGCACCGGAGCAAGAATCGGCGCAAAAGTAAGCGCATCGTCCTGCCCGCGCTGCTCACTGCCTGGTTGCTCATCGCCTGGCTGCTGACCCTGCTGATCGCCCAGCCGGGGTATGCCCAAGCGCCAGGCGAGGACGTCCGCTCTTACACCGTTGCGCCTGGTGACACGCTCTTTGTCATTGCCCAACAGTTTGGCGTGCCCCTGGAGACGCTGATCGCGTACAACGGCCTCAGCGATCCCAATCAGCTTGAGATCGGCCAGGTGCTCTTGATCCCGGTGGGCGATGCCGCGGATGCGCCCGCAGCCGGAGATGCCACAGGAGACGCCGCAGCAGATGCTGCTGGAGGGCTGGCCGCGGCGGATCTGGCGGTTACACGCGCCAAGCCTGGCGACACCCTGGCGTCGATTGCCGCCAAGCATGGGCAAACCATCGACCAAGTGGCCGCGCTCAACCACCTGACCCCATCCGACCGGCTCTTCCCCGGCCAGCCGCTGCTGCTGCCGCGTGCTGTGGTCACCCCGGCTCCGCTGCGCTTTGGCGCGGTGCAAGCCGTGCGTATCCCTGAGCGCCTGGTGCAAGGGCGCACCGGTACAGTCATCGTGTCCACGACGCGCCCGCTGCAGCTAGAGGGCAATTGGAATGGGCTGCCACTCAGCTTTATCCCCCTGCGCGACGACGGCTTGGAACAATTTGCCTATCTGCCCGTCCCGGCCTTGATTGCGCCCTCCTCCTACTGGGTCACCCTTTCTTACACAGCCAGCAATGGGCTTAGGCTGAACCAGACCTGGCCCGTCGCTGTGGCCGAAGGCCCCTATGAAAGCCAGGAAATCAACCTGCCGCCCGACCGCGGCGTGCTGTTGGACCCGGAGCTTGTGCAAAGTGAGTTGGAGCGGGTGACGGAGGTTTGGTCCGTGCGCACGCCCACGCTCGCCTGGACCCAACCTTTTACATGGCCGATTTCATCTGAATACCCAACCACAAGCCCCTTCGGGACGCGGCGCAGCTACAACGGCGGCCCCTATGCCAGCTACCATGAGGGGCAGGACTTTGCCTCACCAGAGGGAATTCCTGTGTTGGCTCCTGGCGATGGCGTGGTCGCGCTGGCCGACGCGCTCAATGTGCGCGGCAACGCGGTGATCGTGGATCATGGCGGCGGCGTCTTTTCGGGCTATTGGCACTTGAGCGAGTTGAGCGTTACGCCGGGCCAAGCGGTACGCGCGGGGGATCTGCTGGGCATTTCGGGCTACACAGGACTCAG
>CAZZNG010000087.1:0-19469 GCA_964655505.1 uncultured Litorilinea sp.
CTGTGCCCGGAAAGAGCCGTGCGATCTGCGGCGCAAAGAATGGCGACGTGCCCAAGACGCCAGCCGGAGCACCCTGCGCGATGATCTCGCCCTGGCTCATCAAGACCACACGCTGGGCAATGGTCGCGGCCAGTTCAACGTCATGGGTGACGACGACAATGCCCATGCCCTGACCGCGCCAGCGCAGCAGCAGATCAGCCAGGCGGGCCTTGGCCGCGTAATCCAGCCCGCGCGTCGGCTCGTCTAGCAGCAAGAGGCGCGGCTTGGTCACCAGGATCGCGGCCAGCGCCACCCGCTGCCGTTCGCCTACGCTTAGATCGCGCGGATAGGCATCGACCAGATGGGCCAGCCCCAACTCAGCCAGCAGTTGATCGGGCGACAGCGGCAGGCTGTCCAGATCGCCCTCCGGGTCATAGCCATGATTGCGCAGGGTCGCGGCTACTTCCTCGCGCACGGTATCGGCAAAGAGCAGGCTGTTGGGGTCTTGGGGCAGATAGCCGACCGTGCGGCTGATGGTCGCCACATCCAGCGGCTTGGCATCCTGTCCAGCAATCAACACGCGCCCGCGGCTGGGCCGGATCAGCCCGACCAGCGTCTTGAGCAGCGTTGTCTTGCCCGACCCGTTGCGCCCCATGATGGTGACAATCTCGCCGGGATACGCGGCAAAATCGACTTGATGCAGCACCGGCGTGCTGCCATAGTGAACCGTGATCTGTTCGGCGCGCACCAGCGCCTCGCGCGCGCCCTCAGCATGGGAATCCGCATCAGTCTGCCGCGGGCTAGACAGGGCATGATCCGCCAGCCAGCGACGGCTGTGGCGCAGCCCTTCCTTGATGGTCAGCGGCAGCGGCGACCAGCCCAACCGCTTGGCGACCTGCACCAGCGGCGGCGTGGCGGGCATTTCCGCCAGAATGGGGCGCGGCTCGTCCAGTTCGGGCACGGCATCGCCGCCAGGCAGCCAGAGCACTTGATCGACAAAGGGCAGCACCCGCTCCAGCCGGTGCTCGGCCAGGATGATGGTCAAGCCCAAGTCAGCGTTGAGTCGCGCCAGCGCGTTGAGCACATCTTCCGCTGACTTGGGGTCGAGTTGGGAAGTCGGTTCGTCCAGCACCAAGATCTCCGGGCGCAAGGCCAGCGCCGCGGCAATCGCCACCCGCTGCTTTTCGCCGCCTGACAGCGTCACCAGGGGCCGGTCACGCAGCGGCGCGAGGTCGAGCAGGTCGAGCGTCTCTTCGACGCGCACGCGCATGGCCTGGGGCGGCATGGCTGCATTTTCCAGCGCAAACGCGATCTCATCCTCCACCCGATCCATAACAAACTGGGCTTCCGGGTCTTGAAAGACAAAGCCCACATGGCGGCTCATGACCTGGGGCGTGGCCGCGACCGGATCAAGCCCGTTGACACGCACGCTGCCATGCAGCGTGCCGCCGCTGAAATGGGGGACAAGCCCGTTGATGCAGCGCAGCAGCGTGGACTTGCCCGCGCCCGAAGGCCCGACGACCAGGATGAACTCGCCCGACGGCAGCGTGAGCGAAAGATTGTGCAGCACCGGACGCGGCGCGTCTGGATAGCGATAGGTTACGCGATCAAATTCAATCATGATGATTGCTCGTCTGGTTCTTCTGGGGCTGTAGGCGCTGGGGCCAGCATCCACAACAAGACCGGCCCCAACAGACCCCATGTCGCCACGCCCCAGGCCAGCGCAAAATGGGGCCATGCCAGCAAGGGATAGGGCGAATAAATCAGCGCGGCGCGGCCCGGCAGCGGCAGCAAAAAGAAGATGGTCGCGGCCAGCGCGCCGCCTAACACGATCCAATCCTGCCTGCGCCACAGGTCAGGTCGATAGCGCGTATGGGGGCGGCGGCGTCCGGTGTCCCACACCGCGACCAGCACCAGCCCCGCGCCGATCACCAGCAGCAGCGCGCCCAGGGTTCTCTGCTGCCACACGGTACGCAGCAGCAGCCCGGCCAGCGCCAGCGGCAGTCCCGCCATGATCGCGGCGCGCGCCGCGCGGCGCATGGGGCTTTCGCCACCGGCAAAGCCGCGCGCGGTCATGGCCTCGGCCAGTTGCAGCGCGCGCTCCATGCCGCCGGTGAGCAAGGGCAGCCAGAGAGGCAGCCAGCTACGCAGCCCGCGCAGCCGGTGGCCGCGCACCGCTTGCGCCTCGCGGATCTGCTGCCATTGCAGCAGCGTGGCCGGGACAAAGGTCACCGCGATGGCGGTGATCACCGCAACCGGATAGTAGGCGCGCGGAATCAACTGGATGATCGAGCGCAGGGGAATCATGCGGTTCATCACCGTGAAGGCCCCATAGATGCCCGCCAGCACCAACCCGTTGAGCGCGCCATAGACCGCAGCCTCCAACGTCAGCGGCCCGCCGATCAGCGGCCAGGCAGCAGGCAGCCGCGCGATGACCGTGCCGCCCACATGCACCATGAGCAGGTTAAAGAACATGGAGATCGGCACGACTATCAGCCCAAAGCGCAGCGGCGACCAGAGCGCATCGGTGCGCCCCGCGGGCGCGTAGCGCCGGGAGAGCCATTCAGTCAGCCCCACCCAGGCCAGCGCCAGCCCCACATACCACGGGTTGCGCGTGGCCGTAATCACCACCACGACCGCGGCCGCCCAACTCACCCAGGCCAGCCCGTGAATTGTTACCGCCGCGCCCCCTTTTGTGCCAAGTGTGTCCCCGGCGGGCTGAACCGGATGATGGGACATCGGAGCAGCCATCTCGCTCATGAAGCGCCGCCGAAGTGCGCGGCGTCGGACAGGCCAGGCCGCAAGTTCTGCACGCCCGCGGGCGCGGTGGCCGGAGCCGGCGCATGGACAAACGAGAAGCGGCGGGCAAAGCGCAGCAGCACACGCAGCATGGGCGCGCCAAAGGCCAAGATCAAGCCCACATTGCCCACCAGCCGCATCAAGTCCCACACCAGCGAGGTCGCCAAATAAAAGACGCTGTAGCGCTGGACAGTCTCCCACACCCCCACGCCCGGCGCCCAGTATTGGTCAGGTGTGCCGATAAGGTAGGGCCAGAACCAGATGTTCATGACCGCGCCATAGAGCAGCCCCCACACGCCGCCAAAGAGGGCCAGCACGATCACCTCGCCATAGCGACCGCGTTGGCCGAGCAGACGCACCAACGGACGGCAGAGCGGCGCGCTCATCCCGGCCCAGCCCGCGGTAAACATCTGATAGGGCAGCCACGGTCCCGCGGCCCCGGTTACCAGGCCCGACACCAGCAGCGTCAGCACGCCGAGCAGAAAACCGACGCGCGGCCCAAAGACATAGCCGCCGAGGATGATGAGGACAAAGATGGGGCTGAAGCCGCCCGGCCCCGGCACGGCAGCGTCGGCAAAGCGCAGCACACTGTTGATCGCCACCAGCACCCCCAACAGCGCCACCGTCTTGGCGCTGAGCGCGGCGCTTTGCACCTCCAGCAGCAGCACGGCAAAGGCCAGCCCAGCCAGCAGCGTCAACAGCAGGGGCGCGTCCTCGGCATGGGCCATGCCTGTGTGGCTGCCCTGGGCCAAGGCGGGCATCCAAAAGGGATAGAGAAAGGCCACCAGGCCGATCAAAGTAGTCAGGCAGTAGATTGCAACGCTGCTGATTGTTTGCAGCCGGTTTTCCGTCATACTTGTCTCCGTCGTGCCCACAGGATCGCAAGCACAATAAAGGGCAGCGCCACCACGACCACGCCCGCCAAGAGACTTTGCCAAGAGATGTTCAGGCCGACAGAGGTCGCAGAGGCCACGCCATAGAGCGGCGCGTCTGCATGACAGATCTCGTCAAAACGCAGCGGCGGCGGCATGATCGCCGCGTCCTGGCCGATGCGCCCTTCGGCCCACACCCATCCTTCCAGCGCGCCGTCGCCCAACGTGGAATTGCTCGCGCCCAGGTTGGCATAGCGCCACGTCGTCCCGTCCCATTGCCAATAGGACCAATAGATACAGGGCGAACGTTGGCACTGGCAGAAACAGGTGCTGGACTCGTCGCAGCCCTCGCCATCGAGCGAGCAGATGGTCGTCCCCATGCTGGTCACGTCGGTGCGCAGCGACAGCCCCGACTGCGCCAGCAGGTCATAGCCGGTGATCTCCTCCTGGTCGAAGGCCACACAGCGAGTCTCGACCTGCCCGTCGCCGTGGACAACCACCAACCCGGCGCGGTTCAGGTCTTGCGCTTGGAGCGGCGTCACGCCCAGCCAAGCCATCAACGCCCCGACCACGAACATCTCTCCCAGGATGAATCTCAAGACCAACCGCCACCAGGGTCGTTTTCCGCTACCAACCATGCTGCCTCTACTCCTCGCACCGCCTACTCCTGACATGATGGCAAGGCGCGCCGCTGCACCGGATAGGCTTGGCCCAACAGCGCGGGAATTGCCTGCTGCGTGGCGCTCAAGTTGGCCCCGGTTTGGCCGCTCTGCCAACTCAGCGCGCCGTTTTCGCTCTGCAAGCTTAACAGATAGTCGATGGGTGTACCGTTGGGCTGCTGCCAGTCAGGGCTGGTGGGGTCTTCGCCCCAGGCGGCCAGCGCCTGCACCACATACGCGGTCGAATTGGCGTCTGCTTCGCCCCCGCCCACAGCGGGGTCATAGCTAAAACCGCCGCTTTCGGTCTGTGCGCTGTGCAAATAGGCAAGCGCCGCTTCGACCAGCGGATCATCCCGTTCGATGCCAGCCGCGGCCAACGCTTGCAGCACAATAGACGTGGTGTTGGTGTCGCGGCCAAAGTCTTTGCTCCACTCCCAGCCGCCATCCGGCAGCGCCAATTCCCTGAGCGCGTTGATTGCGTCCTCTGGAATCGGCTCCTCCAGCGCGGCCATGCCCAGAACGGCCCAGGCCAAGAACCCTGCATCGACCAGTTCCGTGCTGGACGCCTCCGCGTAGTACTCGCTGGGTCGCCGCGCATCGCCAGGCCAGCAGTGCCCAGCCCCGGCCAGCGATACAGCCAGTTTGCCGGTCGCGCCGCCGCTCTCCTGGCTGTAATCCGCGACATTGGCTGTCACAAAATCGAGCAGCGACGGCGCATCGGGCGCGGCCTGCCACGTTGCCGCGTCGATTTGGTTGGCGGCCAAGGCCAGCAGCATCTCAACGCTAGCCGCCGCGCTGCCCGCGTAGCTGCCATCGGTCGGGTCTTGCTGCGCCTGGGCATAGGCGAGCGCGCGATAGACCGCGTCGATGCGGTCGGGGTCGGGCAAGTTTCCATCGCCTGTGCCCCAGCGCCAGCCCTCAACCGCGCCGGTATCACTGATCACACTCTGGGTCGCGCCGATAGCATAGCCCTGCCACGCCCCATCTTCCAGATAGGCATAGTTCCAGAACGCGTCGCCGCCGCAGAAACAATCCTCCGCGGGGCAGCCCACCCCCGCGATACTGCACACGCCTATCCCCCAGCTAAAGTCTGCTGTAACCAGCGGCAGACCGCTGCGTTCGAGCGCGGCCAGGCCGGAGAGCGGCTCGTTAAATTCAATTGTGCGTACGCGCAGGCGGCTCTCATCCAACTGTACGACAATGCGCGCGCGGTTGGCGTCAGCCGTATCAGTGCCAGTCGTTCCAGTGTCAGCCGCCTCCGCTGACGTGGCGGCCTCTGCCGGTACGCCGGTCGCGGCGTCGCTTGCAGCGTCCGCGGGGGCCGGTGTCGTCGGGGCCATGCACGCAGCCAGCAGCGCGACCAAGCCCACAGCCAAGCCTATGCTCATCCACAGCGCGCTGTGGCTCCGGTTGCGCTTATATTTTCTAATCTGATCCATGATCTGATCCATCATTTTCCCTTCCATCCCGCTCATTTATCAACGTGTATGGACCTTCCGGGCCGAACAGCCCGGAATGACCTGCGCCAGACAAGCGCAGCCCGCCCCCATGAACAAAAAGGCCGTAAACAAAAAGAGGGTGACCGCGCGGCCCAATAAGCCTGCGCTCTGCTCGATGGTGGCTGCATCCGGCAGGGGCAAGCCCGCGCCCAGCCGGTACGCGCCCGGCTTTTCCAGCTCCACCCCCAACGCGCCTGCCGCGGCGCTCATGGGCTGCCCCGCGTTGGGGCTTGCCGTCAACGCGCGGTCGCGCCGCCAAACGGCCCATGCCCGGCCGCGTGCGCCCGATGGCGCGGCACCGATCAACAGCCACGCGGTGAGGCGCGCGGGCAGCCAGTTCAGCCCATCGTCCAGACGAGCCGGGGCCTTGCCCAGCCATTCGCGCTGGGCATCGCGATAGCCCCACATGGCGTCGAGCGTGTTCACCCAGCGATAGACCCACGCGGCAGGCAGGCCGCCGATGGCATAGGCAACCAGCGGCGCAATCACGCCGTCCGATGCGTTTTCCGCCACCGATTCGACCGCGGCCGCGGCCACCCGCGGCGTGTCGAGCGCGGTGGTGTCACGGCTGACCAGATGCCACGCCAGCGCGGTCTGCGCTCGCGGCAAATCCCCCGCGGCCAGCGGTCGAGCCACCTCACGCGCGGCCAACACCAAGCCGCGCAGCGCCAGCGTCTGCTTGAGCAGCAGCGCCTCCACCGGCAGCGCGGCCCACCTGGGCAGACGGGCCAGTGCCCGACTCGCGCCTGCGCCCAGCGCGGTCAATGCTGCGCCGCCCAAAAACGTCACACCCAGCCCAAAGAGCAGCGGCGACATCCGCCCCTGCGTCGGGGCCAGACGCCGCGCGGCCGCGATCGCCCGTCCACACCAGGCCACCGGATGATAGCGATTGGGCGGATCGCCCAGTGTCACATCCCAGAGCAGCGCCAGCGCCATCACCAGCACACGCCGCGCCAGGTTGCACCGCGCCCAGCTAGACAGTGCGCTCATCGACCCCTGCCGCGTCAAAGGTTGCCATCTCCGCCAGGGTGCGACAGGCAGCGTCGACCACGCCCATGCCCAGGGCAGCGCCGGTTCCTTCGCCCAGCCGCAGCGACAAGTCAAGCAGCGGCGTCAGCCCCAGCCAGGCCAGCATCCGGTCGTGGCCCGGTTCAGCGGAACGATGCGCGGCGATCAAATAGGGGCGCAGCGCGGGGGCCAGCGTCACCGCCAGCATGGCCGCTGCGGTCGTAATAAAACCGTCGAGCAGGATGGGACGACGGTGCGCGGCCGCGGCCAGCATCGCGCCCATCAAGCCGCCGATCTCGTAGCCGCCCACCTTCGCCAGCACGTCGAGCGCATCGTGCGGGTCGGGCCGATTGCGCGCCAGGCCGCGCCGCACCACGTCAACCTTGTGGGCCAGCCCCGCGCTGTCCAGCCCGGTCCCCGGCCCGACCAGTGCAGCGGGGTCGTCGCCGGTTAGCACCGCGGCAATGGCCGCGGCAGGCGTGGTGTTGCCGATGCCCATTTCGCCCACGCCCAACACATCCAGCCCGCGCGCCAACTCCGCCTGCACCAACCCTGCGCCCGTCTCGACCGCGGCAACCGCTTGGCTGTGGTTCATGGCCGGTCCCTGGGCGAGATTGGCTGTGCCGTGTGCAATCTTGGCGTGTACCAACCCATCCAGCCGCGGCAGATCGACTGCCACGCCCAGATCCGCCACGATGAGGCGCGCGCCGATCTGCCGCGCCAGGGCATTGATGGCCGCGCCCCCGGCCAAGAAGTTGCCGACCATCTGGGCTGTCACGCTGGACGGATAGGCGCTGATCCCTTCGACGGTGACGCCGTGGTCGCCCGCCATGACGAGGATCACCTTATGCGTAAGGGTGGGGCAAGCCTGCCCGGTCATGCCCGCCAGTTGGATCGAAAGCGCTTCGAGCCGCCCCAGCGCGCCGCGCGGCTTGGTGAGCCGATCTTGGCGCGCCTGGGCCGACGCCATTGCCTGCTCATCGAGCGGCGCGATGGCATCGATGAGATCGCCCAAGGCTGTTTTAGAAACTGGCTGTGCGGCCACACGCTCTCCATGCCTGTTCATTCTATGGTTCGCTTTCCGATTCGCTTTCCATTGCCCCTGCCTGCCGCGGGGGCGCTGTGTCTGTGGCCGCGCACAGAAAAAGCGGCCTCTACGCGAGAGAAGCCGCTACGCTCAATCAAAAGAAAAACCCGCCGAGTCGGCGGGTGAGTTACCTCTGTATACCGCGCGGCCCCCCTTTTCCACGAAGGTGGCTACCAGCAATCGCAAAGGCGGGTATTCGGACTCGCCGCCAGATTCTCTAAATCAGATCCAGTGAATCTGTTGGCCTACCGTTGCGGGACAGTGCCGGACTGCTGCGCTACAGACCGCTCAGCGCGTGGTCACCGGCTTCCCCCATTGTGCGCCTTGCATCCGGGCAAGCGGCGCACCTCTGCGAGTACAGGCTATGCAATTGTGGTCACTATAGCACCAGCCCTCGCGGCTGTCAAGCAAAACCGGTGTAGCGGACTGCCCGGAAGCGCTCAGTTTCCGGGCAGTTTCGGACAGTGCCCATCGGCATCATGCAAAGACGTTGCCGCGCATCTCCATCGGCTGCAGGAAGATATAGACGGCCAACGCCGCCGCGAGGATCAGGATCAGCGCCCACGGCAGCAGTTCGATGAAAGCCCGGCCGCGCGTCGGATGGCGGCGTTTGGCAGCAGACCACGCCACAGCCACCCCAGCCGCCAGCCCACTGCCCACAGCCAGCATCTGGACCGTCTGGATCGCGCGCAGCGGCGGGATGCCTGCCCCGGCGATGGTCCAGTTGGGCGCGCCCAACAGCGGCACGCCGAACACATTGACAAAGAACTCCTGCATGGCGGGCAGGATGGTCAGCGGGCCGACGAGGAAGTGAAAGAGGTAGTGCGCGCCCCAAATGCCAAACCCCAGCGGCACGAAGCTGTAGGCAAAGCGCATGACCTGGCGGTTGAGTGCGGCGCGGCGCGCGCCGTCCAGCATGAGGCGGTTGAGCCAGGCCGCGCCATAGACCAGCGCCAGCGGCGCGATCACCCCGGCCACGGCAAAGATAATGCCCAACACAATCGCCTCTTGCCGCGTCTGCAGCAGATCCGCCAGCCAAATTTGCAGGCTGTAGACCGGCGGCGTCATGGCAAAGGCATTGACCAGCCCCATGGACGCGGCCATGATCGACAGCAGCGCCAGATCGAGCCGGTTGGGCCAGTTCTGGCGAAAGAGTTCGTCGCCGGGCGGGCGTGTCACCAAGGCGACGTTGTCATAGGGACAGGCCTTGATACAGTCGGTACAGAGCGTACAGTCCATGTTGCTCTGGATGGTGGGCACGTACAATTCCAACTGACAGCCCTGCTGGATCAAGTTGTCTTGCTCGTCCCAGCGACCGTTGATGCACTCATGGCCGGGGCAGGTACGGCAGACATCGAGATTGCGGCTGGTGATCTGCAAGGGGCTGACCGTGCTGTAGAGGAAGTTGAACGTGCCCAGCGGGCAGACATACATGCAGAAGCTGTCACGCGTGAAGAGCGCCTCCAGCACAAAGGCCGCGGCAAAATAGGCAACGATCAACCAAGCAGTCAGCCAGGGGCTTGCCCATAGATCGAACAACTCATAGACAAAGAGAATGGCGACCAGCGCGCCCACAGCCAACCATTTGTTGCGCAAGGCTTTGGGCCAGCGCCGCGTGGGGCGGCCAATCCAGCGCGCCAGCTTGCGCGGGAGGATAAAAGGGCAGCCCGCGCAAAAGAGATTGCCGGCCAGCAGCAGCGCCAAGACGATAAAGCCGCGATAGTGGACCCACGCGGCGACTGTAGCTGTGTTCTTCGCCGCGAGCGGGCTGCCAAGAAGCCCGTCGATCACCATCATGGCAGCAAAAACAAAAAGCACGATCTGCACTGCGGTGCGATTGTGCCGCCAACGCAGAAAATGCCCCAAACCGGGCACGCGCAGCAAATCCAGGCGCGCCGAAGCGCGGCCTGTCGCAGCCCGTTCCGATGCGAGCATGAAGCGTCCCTTTCTAAATATACCCCTCCACCAATGATCAAGCGCTGTCTGTCCATTATAGCCCACGCCACCAGAATAGCCGACTTTTTGGGCAGGTACCGCACGCTGAAAACAGCGCGCGCCGCGGTCCGTCTGTGCGTTTCCGCCAGATGCTTCAAGTGAAGTTGACGATTCGTTGCGATTTTATGATAATCCTGGCGCAACATCTGCACGGCGACCAGACTGCTGCTCACCCTGTGCGTATTCTGCGCCGCTCAGGGGGCTGCATGAAGGCTGCCGGACGCGAGTCTCGATGGAATCTTGGATTATTTGATCATTTTGCTCGAATCAACTCGCTCGAATCAATGGTGTAACGATTGCCCCCAAAGCGTAACAACCGTCATTGACATCAATCCATAGCTATCAAGAATCTCGAATGAGAGGGGTAAGACCATGAGAACACGTGCGCTGTTCCTGACCGCGCTGGCAACCTTGACCCTGCTGGTGCTGGCCGCGTGCCAGCCGGTTGCCACCACAACCGGCAGCGAAGCCGACACCACGCAAGAGACCGCAGCGAGCGCGGGCGGGCCTTGCAACGAAGCCACCATCACCGAAGTAGAAGGCAGACCGGATCTGGGCGGTTGTGTTCTGCGGATTGCCGTGGAAAACGCCTATCAGCCCTTTAACTACATCGACACCGAGACGGGCGACGCCATCGGCTATGACTATGATATCTTTGCCGAGGTCTGCCAGCGCATCAACTGCCAGCCGGAGTTCATCGAAACCAGTTGGGATGCAATGGTGGCAGTGATGGGCGGCGAAGGCAGCTTCGAAACCTTTGATGTCGGCGCAGACGGCATCACCATCACCGAGGAACGCGCGGCCAACGTCGACTTCTCCGACCCGTACATCACCTCAAGCCAGGTGCTGCTGGTGAACGTCAGCGAGGATCGCTTCACCGAGCCGGATGAATTTGCCGCGGACCCGGAATTGCTGATCGGTACACAGCTTGGTACGACCAACTACGATGCAGCGGTCAACCTGGTGGGCGAGGATCGCATTGTCGCCTATGACCAGTTCGGCACCGCGGTGCAAGCCCTGCTCAACGGCGACGTGGACGCGGTGATGATCGACAACGTGGCCGGGCTTGGCTATGTGGGCGTCAACGCCGACAAACTCAAGATCACCGGCGAGGCTGTGCAAAGCGAAGAACTTGGCTTCATCTTCGGCAAGGGCAGCCCACTGGTTGAGCCGATCAACTGGGCGCTGGCCGATATGAACGAAGACGGCACGCTGCAAACGCTGTTCGAAGAGTGGTTCATCACCGACGAAGAGTAAAGCAGGATCGCACACGCTGTGCGTAGACTATCCACGGATCGGGCGAGAGATCGCCCGATCCGTTCCGCTCGACCGACCTATCCCCTCATTTTCCAGGCCATTTAATCCATCATGACAACTGATGCAACAACCGGCGCAACCGGCAGCGCGGCCACCGAATCTACATCGGCATCCATCAATGCACCCACCGATGCACCCCGCCCAACTCTACCGGCGCGACCACAGCCCGCGCCCGGTTCATCCAAGTTGTTCGGCGGCGCCCTCGACCAGATGGACGAATGGCCCTGGTGGCTGCTGGCCGCGATTGCGATCGCGCTCTACATCGTCTACTTAATCATCACCAACGAGTCCATGCGCAAGACCTTCTGGTTCATCTCCGGCCAAAACCCGGAAGAGCTGGCCGCGGGCAATGTCTTTTTCAAAGGCATTGTCATCACCGTGACCATCGCGGTCTGCGCCTACAGCCTGGCCGCCTGCATTGGCCTCGTCTTTGGCCTCATGCGCTCCTCCACCAACCCGATTGCGTTCAACATTGCCTCATTCTATGTTGAACTCACACGCGGCATCCCCATGCTGGTGCTGCTGCTCTACGTTGCCTTTGCGCTGACACCGATTTTTGTCAATCTGCTCAACCGCATCGGCATCCCCATTAGCACGCGCGACATTCCGGGCGAGATGCGCGCCATCGCGGCGCTGGCGATTGGCTACGGCGCATTCTCGGCGGAGATCTTCCGCGCGGGCATCCAGTCGGTCGACCAGGGCCAGCATGAGGCCGCACGCGCGCTGGGCATGGGCTACTTCAAGACCATGCGCCTGGTGGTGCTGCCCCAGGCGATCCGGCGCATCCTGCCCGCGCTGGGCAATGACTTCATCGCCATGGTCAAAGACTCGTCGCTGGTTGCCATCTTAGGCGTGCAAGACCTGACCCAACTCACGCGGCTCTACTACAGCGGCAACTTCCTGTACATGCAGTCGCTGACCATGTTGGCCTTCATCTATCTGGTCTTGGTCGTGCTGCTGACGCGCTTGGTGCGGCTGATGGAGGCGCGGCTGCAGCGTGCCTACGCGCGTTAAGCATCAGGATGGCAGGCCGCGCGACGGCGCATCATAGCGCAAAGCGCGGCGCAGTTCGCCCAGCACCCCAGCCTCAAAATCGTCCACCGAATCACCCCCGATGCCCAGCACGCCTGATTCTTTGCCCGCCTCGGCCACGGTTCGGCACATCGCCAGCACAGCGTGCTTCCATTCGGCCGCGACGTCTGCGGGTGCATTCTCCTCCAGCCAGTCCGCGGCTTGAGCGGCGCGGTTGAGCGCGCTCATCTTGAAGTCCTGCGCGTCCCGCTGCGAAGGCGGCGTGGCATAGGTGCGCGCATAATCGTCGGCCCGCTCGCGCACTTGTGCATTCAGGGTGCGCTGCAGCAGTTCATTGTGCGGATACTTGGTTTGGGCGGCCTCCAACCCAGTGATCAGCGCCACAAACTCCTGCTGTGTGCCATGCTCTCCGCTGTGGCGGATCACGGCGACGGTGGCCCCGGCCAAGAGCGCGGCTTGGCTGAGCAAACCGTCGTCATCGGGGATCGATCCAGCCGGTGGATTGCGCTCCATGTCACTCATTCAACGCTCCTCAGCTTGTTTCCTGGCTCGTCAGGCGGCTTGCTGTGCAGCATGGTACCGTCGTAGATCACCACGAAGCCATTCACGACCCAAATCTCCACATCGCCCTCCTTTGCGGCGTTCCCGCGGGCATCTTGTTGTGTGCCCGGCAAACCCGACGCGCGTGCTATAATCAGGCCCCTACAGCCATCCTAGATGGCGGCTGCCCGAACAACTGACCCAAGTAACGACATGCTCTGAACAGATGTTCCGCGCCAGTATAGCGCCGATTGTTCACGCGCACAATCACCCGTTAGACCAGGCCCGCGGGCGGCGCAGCCCGTTACCATCACCGGCTCGACCCCATGAGCCTGCACCGAGAGAGACAGCTTTATGAAGATTACCGCAGTTAAGACTTTTATTGTGGATGGGGGCTTCCGGCCCTGGACTTTTGTCAAGATCGAAACCAGCGAACCAGGGCTTGTGGGCTGGGGCGACTGTACCGACTGGGGATCGCCCGGCCCGGTTGCGGCCACGGTCGAACGCTATTCCGAATGGGTGATCGGCCGCGACCCCATGCAGGCCGAAGCAATTTGGTGGGATCTGTCCGCTGCCTCCATGCGCCATGTGGGCGGCATCGCGTGGAAGGCCATGTCAGGCATCGATTCCGCGCTGTGGGATATCCGCGGCAAGGTGCTCAACGCGCCCGTGTGGCAGCTATTGGGCGGCAAGATGCGCGATCAACTGCGCCTTTATTGGTCACACTGTGGCTCGGTGCGCGCCAACCACAGTGAGAAGCTCGGCCTGCCGCCGGTCAGAACGACCGATGACCTGCGCGCCTTGGCCGAAGAGGTGCGCGCACGCGGCTTTACCGCGCTCAAAACCAACCTGTTCCCGCTGGCCGACCGGCCCGATGCACACCCGCTGCTCAACCGTATGCACAACCATCCCGGCGACGTGACCCCGGCCATTATCCGCAACGCCGAGTTGATCGTGGGGACCTTCCGCGAGGTGTTGGGGCCGGATGTTGGGATCGCGCTCGACGTGGCCTTTACCTTTAAGCTGGGCGGTGCGATCAAGCTGGCCCAAGCGCTGGAGCCGTATAACCTCATGTGGCTCGAAACCGAAACGCTCGACCCCGAAGCCCTGCGCCTGATCCGCCAATCGACCAAGACGACCATCTGCACAGGCGAAAGCCTCTTTGGGCTGCATGGCTACAAGCCTTATTTGCAGCTGCACGCGCAGGACATCATCATGCCCGACCTGGCCTGGAACGGCATCACCATGGGCAAGAAGATCTGCGACTTTGCCCATGCCTATGACACGCTGATCGCGCCCCACAACTGCCACAGCCCCATCAACACGTTGGTGTCGGCCGCGGTCTGCGCCACGATTCCCAACTTCTATATCCAGGAGCTAGATGTGGACGACGCGCCCTGGCGCGACGACATCATGACCCACCCGCTGCAGATCGAAAACGGCCACCTCAAATTGAGCGACCGGCCCGGGCTTGGCTCTGACTTGATCGAAGAAGAACTGCTCAAGCACCCGGCGGGCAGCTACCCCGGTATGCGCTAGTGCGCGACCGGCAAGACTACGCCCACTAGGGCTGCAGCGCGTCGACTATGGCGCGCACATCGTAGCGCATCATCTCCACATAGGTTGCCGCCGGGCCATCCGCGTCGCTCAACGAACTGGTGTAGAGCGGCACAACGGCAATGCCCAGGTCTGCGGCAATCTGCTGCGCCAAGTTGGGGTTCACGGTCGTCCCCACGAAGATGGCGGGCACGCCTGCCGCGGCAATCTGGTCTTGCAGCGCAGCCAATTCTTGAGCCGACGCCGCGGCCATGGTGCTGTAGGCCGGGAGCACTGCGCCCACCTGCTCGAACCCATAGGCCGCGGCAAAGTAGCCCCACTCATGGTGGTCGGTGACCAACTTGCGCGCCTGCGGCGGCAGCGTGGCGATCTCCTCGCGCAACGCCGCGTCGAGCGCCTCTAGCTCGGCCTGGTACGCAGCCGCCGCGGCGTGATAGTCCGCGGCGTGGGCCGGGTCCATCTCGCTCAAGATCGCGGCCACATTCTCCGCCCAGATCGCGACATTCATTACGTCAAGCCACGTATGGGGATCAACGCCCGCGCTGTGTATCCCATCTGTGTGTGCCGCGTCTGTGTGTGGCTCATCTGCGTGCGCCGCTTCCCCGTCCAACGCCAGGGTCGGCACGCCTGCATTGACGCTGACCAGCGGTGCTTCAGTCTCCAGCGAGCGCAGCGCGGGCAGCAGCGATTCTTCCAGCCCAAGGCCGTTGACGAAAATGACATGGGCCTCGCTCAACCAACGTAGGTCTTGCGGCGTGGCTGTATAGCTGTGCGGGTCCGCGTTGAGCGGGATCAACGTGTGCAGATCGACGCTATCGCCGCCTACGCGCGCCACCACATCGGCGACCAGATTGGTTGTCGCCACCACGCGCAGCCGCTCGCCCTCATCCAGCGCGGGCGGGCTGACTGTGGGCAGCGCGGGGGCCGCGTCCTGGATCACTTGAGCAGCCCTCGCAGCCGGAGGCGCATCCGGCACAAGCGCCGCCGGTTGATTGGCCGCGCGGCACGCACCCAGGCCAAAGACCAACACGCTCAAGAACACAGCCCACAGCACGGTTAGCCGCTGCACCTGCCCGCTGCGCTTGGCGATCGGCATCGCTTCTTCCCCTGGCTTATTCACTGGCATATCGATTCGTGTGTTCACGGTCAGCGCCCTTCAATAGACTAAATGAGACTTTTTCTCAATTGGGCCATTGTACCTGTGCATGGGCTGACGGGCAAACGCGCCAATCAAAAAAGCGAGACCTTGTACGGTCCCGCTCTTGTAAATGCCCTGTCAGGCCCGGCGCAAGCCCTGTGCTAGAGTCGGCAGTCGCCGCAGACGCCGTAGAACTCCAGCAGGTGACTTGTGATGCGAAAATCGAAGCGTTCGGCCAAGTCATGGGTCATCTGGTCGACCACACACTGGTCAAAATCGACCACGCGGCCGCACTGCGAACAGACAATATGGTGGTGGTTGCCGTCGGCGCGGATGTAGGTCGGCCCGCTCTCCCCCACAAAGATGGGGCGAACAATGCCCAACTGGGTCAGCAGTTCAAGCGTGCGATAGACCGTGGCGCGGCCCAAAGTCGGATGGATCTCCCTGGCTTGCTCCAGGATTTCGTTGGGGTTAAGGTGTTCGCCCTTCTGCTCGATCACCTCCAACACAGCCAGGCGCGGCGGCGTTACCTTATACCCCGCATCGCGCAGCCGCTTGAGTACTGCTTTGTGTTCCATCCTGCACGCGTCCATCGTCCTCTGTTTCACCCGCTTCAATCATCACATCATCCGGTCATGATATACGGTCATGATACACAGCCATGATGCCCTACAGCCATGATACCATACCGGAGCAACCGCGCTCCATGCTGCGGCTTCCATTCGGTTGTGTGCTGGGCGACACGCGGCGCGGCCTACAGATCAATCTCTTGCTGACCCGCGACCAACACCACTTTGTTGTTGTCGTTCAATTCGGCCAACTCGCCCAAAAACGCCTGCACATCGACGCCGCGCTTCAATTCGACGCTGTAGACCAACTCCAACAGCGTCCCGGCCTGCACCGTCTCCATCGCCACCAAATCATACCGGGCGAGATAGCGGGCAAAGACAGCGTTAAAGAGGGTTGCATAGGGCATATCGCTGGGCAGGCGGATCTTGAGCAACTGCACCGCGGCATCTTTGGCAAAGAAGTTGAAGCGGTCCATCGCCCACAGCAGCGCGCTGATCACAAAGGTCGACACAATCGCCAGCAGATAAAAGCGCGTGCCGCAGGCCATGCCAATCGCCATGGCAAAGAAGATAAAGCCGACATCGCGCGTCTCTTTAACGGCATTGCGGAAGCGCACAATCGAGAGCGCGCCGACCAGCGTAAACGCCCGCGCAATGTTGGAGCCGATCACCAACATGATGATGCCCACGGTCATTGCCATCAGCACCAGCGTCTGCACGTAGGATTGGGAATAGGCAACCCCGCGGTGGGTGGCGCGGTAGTTCAAACCAATGACTGTGCTCAAGACAAAGCTGAGTACAATCGTCAGGACAACATCGAATACAGTGAAAACCTCACTGGTATCCTGCAGCGCTTCCAAAAATCCGGCAAAATCCATGCGCATCCTCGGTGTAGGCCGGGGCTAGCAGGCCGCCCCGGCAACAGCAATGTGTTGTCGTCCGGCAATGGCTTTGCTCTGCTCCAAGACCAGACAGTATTTGCTAATCCGATAAAAGGTACAGCGGTGACGGTGAACCAGTTGAGCCAGCCAGCCGGGCACAGTTGTGTTGGATTTCAGTTCCAAGATGGCGTACTCCGTGCTCAACACGGTGCGGTCGGTCGTCGTGCCGTTGGATGGCAGCGCCAGGTCATGCACGCGCCCGCGCAGATTGCTGTCAATCGTCACGCGCAGATCGGGCAGTTCCACGCCCCCTTCAAACGCCATGCGATCATAGGTCACGACCGCGGTCGGGCGCAACTGCAGCGAGCGATAGAGATAGTAGACCTCGTTGAGCAGCGCGGCAGCGGTCGTTTCGTCCTTCTCCATCAAACAGGCAGCGTAGTCGGGGAATGCGTCAAAATCAACCGCGGCGCCGTAGTCAAGCTGCGCGCGGCGCTTGCGCATCAACTTGTTGACACGCTGCTTGACCTCCACAAAGGCAGGCGTGTCCGCGGTCACGCACTGATCGCCGTAGACGCGTACACGCACCTTGCGTCGGCTGCGCTGCCCGTCGATTTTGTCCCAATAGGCCTTGTAATCGGGGGTGTCATAGTAAAGGCTGGTGATGGGATAGACGCCCCGCTCATCGCCGTTTTCGTCCAGATGAAGCCACTGGCGCAGATCCGCCACCAGACCCGGCAGTTGTGATCGGCGCAGCAGGTATTTTAGCTCGTAACGCAGCCCCACTCTAGACTGGCTCATGGCGCTTCATCTCGGCCCGGTGTGCCATAGAGCGTGGTGCTAGCGCGATAATTGCGCGGGTCGTGCAGATCACCGTCCGGGTCGATCACCACCAGCGAATCGCCCGCGCCGTTGGCGCTGAGCGGCCAATTGCGCCCGGTTCCATAGCTCGCCGACAGCAACACTGTACCGTCGCGCGCGATAAGCGTCAAAGTCTCTCCCTTGTCAGAGAGTTTACCGTTGTAGATGCCGTGGACCGGCGCGTCCCCATAGCGGCGGCGGTACTTCTTCAAATCGCGCGCAAGCACAATGTACTGGCCCGGCTCATAGACGGCCCCTTCGCTAAAGCGAAAGTCCAGCCCGTGGAACGTTGCGCCGCTGAGGTCGATGGCAAGATTGCCGCGGTTCTGTAGCTCGATAAATTCCATCTCTTCGTCAAGATAAGGATTGTACATGATCTCGGTCAAGACAAGGTGAGGCGCTTCCTCTTCGTTGGCAAAGCGAGCAGTCGCCAGCGCGCTCCAGGTTTCCCCTTCAAGCACGCGCGCGTGCAGTGTCGTCGTGCTGGTCAACACAAGCGACGCCTCGTACCGCTGTGCGCTTTGGCTGATCGCGCCGCCGGATGCGCGCGGGTCGCTGCCGTCGGTAGTAAAGTAGATTTCGCCCGCGGGGGCCTCCAGCGTTACAGTCAGGCGCTCGCCGAACGACTGGCTCCCCGGTGTGATCTGGGGCGGCTCGACCGCGGGATAGTAGCCTTCCTCTCGCGCAAGGCGCAGCAGCCTGTCTGCATTGCCATCCATCAGTTTGGCGATCCGCTCCACCGCGGCCACCCAATCGTCCCGATCCACCGGCGGATCGACGCGCACATCGCCCCAGCGTGCCGACTCGCCCATAATGCCCGGGTCGATCTGCGCGGCCAGGGCTTGCCAGCGCGCCAACGACCTCTCATCGGTCAGCGCGCCCTCGCCGGTCACGTTGGCATAGAGCCGGTCGGCCATGACTTGGCGAAAGTCCGGGTTGGCCCATGCCGCTTCAAAAATCAACTTGATGACATTGGGATAGGGCGCGCCCTCCCATCCATCTGTGCCCAGGCGAATATCCGCGCCGAAGTGCCAACTGGATTCCCCGTCCCACATGATAAAGCGGTTGCGGCCTGCCGGGTTCTGCACCATGATGTACCAGTTGTTTTCGGGCCAGTCGTCCGCGCCCATATACCAGTTGAGCACCAGGTAATCGCAAAACTCCACCGGGTCGATAAATTCGAGAAAGGTCGCATAGCGTTCGGGGTCATCCAGCCCGCCTTGCTGCGCCAGTTCGAACAACACCTTGATGCGATCCTGCGGCCCATCCACAGGCCCGCTGTGGCTGGCAACGCCCCACTGCTCCGGCCTGCCGCCGAAGTAAGCAGCGGCAAAGTCGGCGTCGGGCCGTTCGACCACGTTGTACAGCCCCCAATAGAGGCCATTGAGGTAGAGGTGGACAAACGTGCCGTGAACGCCATAGCCGGACATGGCGATCTGCGATGCGCGCGCCCATTCGTCGCGCAAATAGGTCACCACCCGAAAATCGACCGGAATCCCCGGCATGGGGGGATGACCGGCAAAGCTCTCATTCGACCCGGCGCGCAGGATCAGCGTATTGAAGTCGGTGACCGCGGTCGAGGCAAAGATGGGCGCGGCCAGTGTGGTCGGCCCATAGTCGTTGCGGAAGAAAAGACGGAATGAATGTTTGGGCATAAATTCCCAGCGTCCCGCGCC
>CAZZNG010000088.1:0-19339 GCA_964655505.1 uncultured Litorilinea sp.
TACATGCGCACGCCCGAAGGCGCATGGCACGTCGAGCGGCTCGCACCCTAAGCGGCCATCAAGAGAGCAAGAGACAACGACTTGCACCCTCGCGCTAGCCACTGAGCCGCCGCGCAGGTCGCCCGCTTGCCAGGCCAGTTGATCCGGCGCGCTCCAAACAGGCTCCGGCTGCTTGGCAAAGCCGTTGACTGTGTGGACGCCCCCTGTTTCGGAAAAGAAGAAGTGCTGATAGAAGTGAAGCTGAAGCGCTTTCCAGCGCACCTGCGCCCAATAGCCGATATAGGCATTGCCATTGGCGTCGGCTACGTCGAGGTACCACTTTTTGAGCGTAAAGTCGGCGAGGTGGTCTGGCATAAAAGAGGCATCTGTTCGATGAGTGAGGATTAACCCGGCACAACGTCCCAACTGAGCGTGCCATAGGGCGCGGCGTCCAGCGCGGCTTGATAGGCCGCGTGGCTGGCGAAATGGGTTGTCGCCAGCCGCCGTCCGTGGATGCTCACGCTGAAACGATCCACGCCAAAGGGCCAGGGAGTGAAGTGAATGGTCGTCCCCTCCCATGCCATGTGGATCTCGGTTGTCTCGCCCGCAAAATCGACTGGACAGCCTGCAAAGGTGCGCGTAGAACCCCAGGGCATGCAGACTTGCAGGCTGGCTGTGTCGCCAAATTGCAGCAGGCGTGTATGCGCGGCCAGCGTGACCGGCGACAGCGCCCGCGCCAGGTCAGGCGCAACCTTCTTCCGCACATCTGCGACCAGCGCCTCTTGTTCGGCAATGAACGCGGCGACCGCAGCCTGTTCGTCCCCCTGCAGCCGGTCGAGATCCGCGGCGTAGAGCGCGGCGGCATGTTGCCCCACTAGCAGCCCTGCGTAGGGATGTTGGGCAAAGGCCCGCGCCACCCCGCGCTGCCAGATCGCCAGCTTCTCATGGGAGGATGGCCCGTGGAGAAAGTCCATCGGGTAGCCGTCATCGCGCACCTGGGCCGCGGCTTCCCACTCCATCCAGCCGTTATCATGCAGCGCAATGCCCAACAGGACCGGCGCATCCGGCGCAGGGCGCGCAAAGTCACGGTTGCCCCAATGACGGCAGAATTCCGCGGCCATCAAAGCGTGGCTGTTTTGGTGGATGCAGAGCAACTGCCCGTCTGGCAGCGTATGGACAATCATGGACGGCTCATTTCTCTGCTGTGCAAGCTATGAATTGGAAAAAGTCAGGAGGCGGCGCGGTGCTGAGGCGTGTAGCGCGCGTCTACTGCCGCTCGGCTTGGCGCAGCACAAAGATAGCCGCACCCACCGGCGCGCCCAACACCAGCGCCAGCACGCTCCAGCCGCGCCGGATGCCCAATAGACGGCTCCAAAGGGCATAGCCGGTGGTCACGCCCAGGCCCGCCACAAGCACTCTGGGGGGCAGCGGCGCTTCCGCGCCCGGCGTGTTAAAGACAGCCTGCTGCATCTTGTCGATCTGCTGCTCGGCCTGTCGCCGACTCCAATCCAGATAGAGCGGTGTGACAAAGATGGGATAGGCCAGGGTGAGCAAAAAACGCACAAACGCGTCCATCTAGCGTCCTTCCGCCAAGATGCGGGTGATCTGCTCGATGTGGGTGACGTCGTGTGTGCCCACCTGCACCAGCGCATCGTCCATATCAAACGGGCCGCGCTCCGGGTGAATGCCGTCGCGCTGCCACTGTGCATCGCTCAACGCCTCGAAAACCGCAATGGTCTTGTTGCGCGACGTCGTGAGCGCTTGCAGCAGCGGCTTGAGGTCCTGTTCATTGTAGCGATGTTCCACTGCCAGTGCCTCATGGTCATAGTAGGGCAGTTCCGGCGTCGTCTCATCGCGCATCATCTCGACGCGGCTGCGAAAGATGCCGTCGAAGTCGAGCAGATGGCCCACTACCTCTGTCACTGTCCAGCCCTTGTCCCCGTCATTCGGGTCGCGCAGCGTGGTTGCCGTCTCCCGGTCAACCTGGCTCAGTACGTTGTGCAGGATATCGAGCGTCTGGCGCATCAATAGAAGATGGCGGCGGCGCGTGCGAATTAAATCACTCACAGTCCATCCTTGTCGAATGATGGTTGTATCCTCCAACCGGCATCCTTGATCTTCCCGGAAGCTCGGAGCTTCATGCCTATCTCGCGAGCAGATGGGCGTAGCTTCCGGGAAGGTGCATCCTTACATGAATGGGATTACCGTTCAAGCGTCATCTGCTCAAGGCGGGTTCAGCGCCTGGGTTGTCGTGCTGCCCGCGTCGGCCCGCTCTTCATCGTCGTCGGCTTGGCGGTAGCGCGCACCCGCCAGCGCCGCCTGACGCTGCTGGCGTTCGCTGCGGGCCGCCAACTCATCGCCTGTCACCGTGCGCCGGTAGACCAAGGGTCGATAGCGCCCGCTTGCGGTCTGCACGGGGCGCGGCGTGGGCGAATAGTCCAACAACTTGGCGTGGATGTAGGCCCCCAGCACGCGCAAACTCGCCAACACCGGCGCAGCAAAAAGCGCGCCCAAGATGCCAAAGAGGTTGTAGCCCACTGTCACGCCCACCAACACCACAATCGGGTGCAGGTTGACGCCGCTGCCGATGATGCGCGGAACCAGAATGTAATTTTCCAACTGCTGAATGATGAAGTAGATCGCCACCGTGATCAGCGCAAAGCCAAAGTTGTTGACGCCATATTCCACCAAGACCGGGCTGCCCTGGATCAACGCAATGATCACAGCCGGAATCATCGACAGGATCGGCCCCAACGTGGGAATGATCTCCAGCGCGCCCGCCACAATGCCCAAGATCAGCGCGCCGGGCATCCCGGCTAATTCGAGCGCGATCCAGGTCGTGACCCCCACCACCACACAGAGCAGCAGTTGGCCGCGGAAGAACGACTGCCAGATGCTGCCCATGCGCCGCAGCAGGTCGATCCATTCGGACTGGTAATTGCGCGGGAACAGCCCCTCGATGTAGCGGCGAATGCTCGGCGCATCTTTGGTGAGGTAGGCGCTCATGAAAAAGATGATCAGAAAGGTCACGACCACCTGCACAATGCTGCCGACGACGCTCACGCCAAAGGCTGCCGTGCTGCTGACCACATTGGTCGCGGTGCTGATCAACTGTTGAATATAGCTGAGGATCTCGGCCAGGGTCGGGATGAAGGCAAACTCGGTGAAGCTCTGCTCGATCTGCTGGGTCAATCCCTCGACAGAAACCGTAAACCCCAGAATTTCCACCGTATTGGGCAGCGTGTTGATGGCCTCGCCCAGCCAACCAAAGAGGCGAAAAGCGGTGGTGGGCACGTCGAAGTTGAGCGACGCAAGCTGGTTCAAGAGGATCGGAACCAGCAGAATCGGCGTCAACACCACCCCCACCAGGAAGAGGATGAACAAGACCAGCGTGCTCACCGCGCGCGGCACCCGCAGCCGCTCGAAGAAATCGACCACCGGGCTAAGGAAGTAGGCAATGACGCCCGCAATCACCAGCATGGGGATGACCGGGCGGAGCGCCCAAACAAAGACGACCCCCACAATCAACAGGATGATGACGACAGTGCGCTTTGTCCCTGCATCCCACGCCGAGGTGGGCAAATCCGGCTCTGCATTAACCGGCGCATCGCTCTGTGTATCCTGGCTATATGCACCCTGGCTATATGATGGCTCGGCATGTGTCGTGGCGGTGCGATGGTCGGGCAGCGCCGAGACCGGTTCCGAAAAGTCGCTCATGTTGTTGATCAAACGCCGATCGTGCGTAGTCACGCAGCCCAACGCCGCGTAACGTTACTATACCCCATAACACGCAGCCATCATGTAGGTCGCGTTCAATTGGCGGCACGCGCAGACACACGCATGATACATTTGTGTATGGCGTTTAGCGGCGGGCAACCTTGCTGGCTGCCTTGCGCGTCTGCACCAGCGCCATGCCTGCCTGTTGGGCAAACTGCTCGAAGATGCCGTAAAAGCGCTCCCGGTCCGGCCCGCTGATCACTGCCAACGCGTCCGCGGTTTCCACTGCATAGGGATAGCCCGTGCCGACCACACATTCGCCGCGCACCCGGTCGAGGATCTCGTCGGCGCGGCCTTCCTCAACCAACCAGCGCGGCATCTCGACGCGTGCGGGAACCCGGTCGCGTGTCAGCCGCATGTAGGTAAAGGCAACATCGGTGTAAAACGGCGCTCGGTCATCCATGCTCAAGCTGTCGCCGCGCGCACAGTAGAAGAGCGGCGTTCGGTCGCCCCAATCGGCCAACAGCGGCGCAAAGAGCGCGGCATCGCTCAGCCGCAGCGACTCAAACGAGGCATGGCTGGGGCCAACGGGGGTGTGGGCTGTGGCGATAACATCCACCAGATTGACAAAATCGCGGCTGTACGAACGATCCACATACGCGACCAGCGGCACGCGCCAGCGCGCCGAACAGTCCAATAGCTTGGTCACAGCCTGTATATAGGGGCGCGCCCGTTCGGGACGCAGTTGACCGGCAAAACTCACAATAAACGAACCGTCGAAGAAGCAGAGGGGCTTGGCGTCGTCGGGCGTATCGGCAAATTCTTCGATGATTGCGCATAGTCGATCCGCCTCGCGCAAGAAGCGTGCCTGGCTCACCCGCCAGCTTGGTGTGAGCGTGTCGCCCATGTCCTCTTCCAACTCATCGCCCAATTCAGCCGGGCCGAGAACCTCGAACTCGACATCTTTCACATAGTGACCACCCGGCACATGGTAGTTGATGTACCAGCCGACCTGCACCGCGCCGACCGGAATGTTCAGATCCTTGGTCGGGACAATCTGGCTGCCGTCCACCGCAACCACTGGCTTGCCTTGCAGCACGCCCATTGCCCAAGCGCGCGCGTCCTGGTGGTTGACCCACTTGGCGTCAAAGGGGATGCACAGGTTGTCGGCTTGGTCGAACTCGTCGGTGGGGAGCGCGCCCGGCCATTCGATCCCGGCCTGGTTCAGATAGTCCAAGATCTCCCGGCTGCTGCGCGCTTGCAGGGCTTGCAGTCGCGACTGCACCAACCCTTGCTGGCGGATCAGCACGTTGGCGTGTTCTTCAAATTGGCTGCGCTTGCGCTCTAAAGCGACAATTACTTTTTCACGGTCTAGCACGTCTATATTGATTAGGAGGTGTGTGTGCGATTACTATACGACAAGGGCTGACGATACAGGCCGAATGCGGCAGAGACGGTTGAGCATTATGCGAAATCACCCCTGATTGGGCGTTACAGCTATCTCTATTGCTGCATTGGTTATTGCTGCATTGTCGCCGCATTGCGCTGTCGTGTAACCGATGGGCGGCTCTTTGTTGCGCCTATTATAGCATACCTGTCGCTTACGGCGCTTCCTATCGAACAATTGTGCGCCATCGTGCAGATTGAGCAACAGCGCCGCGCACCCATGCGCATGGTTGACCTTTCTGGACGTTTATGCCGCCTGGCTGTCCGATTCGCGGTGTTGTGTTAGACTGGCTAGAGATCGAGACTGGTTAAGGATGAGGAGAACTGGATGGTTGGACCAGGGCGCAGCCACTCCAATTGGATAACCCGTTGGATCGCCTGGTTCGCCGTGCGCCGCCCGCAGCAGTGGACATCGCTCTTGCTGCGTATCGCCGCCATCAGCATGACGGTGATCTTCTTCGCGCCGGTCCAAGCCGCGGCCCGTCAAAACGTCGAAAGGGTCTGGAGCAGCGAAGCACCGCTTGGCGGCTATCACCTGGGCGACTTTGACGGCGACGGGCGCACCGATCTCTTCCGCGTCGTTGGCAATCAATGGCAATATTCCTCCGCCGGAACAGGCCCGTGGCAAAATCTCGGCTCGGACCCCACGCCCATCACAGAGTTGCGCTTTGGCGACTTCAACGGCGATGGCCGTACTGACGTCTTCAGCCGCGCGCCCGATGGCCGTTGGCGCTATTCCGACGCGGGCCAAAGCAACTGGATCAACATCGCTTCCGACGCCACGCCCCTCAACGATCTACGCTTCGGTGATTTCAACGGCGATGGGCGCACCGATGTCTTTAGCGTGTCGTCCAATGGTCGCTGGCGCTACTCCGACGCGGGGCAAAGCGGCTGGATCGACCTGGCAATGGACAACCTGACCGTCAACGACCTGCGTTTTGGCTACTTCGACGGCGATAGCCGGATGGATGTCTTTAGCCGTGCCGCGGACGGTCATTGGCGCTACTCCTCCGGCGGTACGGGCAACTATCAGCCGCTGGCAAGCGACCCCGCGCCCCTCCATGAACTGGCTATTGGTGATTTCAACGGCGACGGCATCTCCGATGTCTTTCACCGCACCGCCAGCGGGCAGTGGCGCTATTCACCCAGCGGCACAGGCGGCTGGATCAATCTAGCCTCTGACCCGCTGCCCTTGAGCGAACTGCGTTTTGGCGATTTTAACGGCGACAACATCACCGATGTCTTCAGCATCGGCCCGGGCGGCATCCCGCGCTACTCGCCGGGTGGATCGGCCCCCTGGGTGAACCTCAACGCCGAACCGCCCACGCCGCAGCCGCCCACCACCGTCCCGTCGACGCCCATCAATCAGCTTCGCTTTGGCGATTTTGACGGCGATGGCCGCGCCGATGTTTTCCGCAGCGATGGCGGACAGTGGCAGTTTTCATCCGGGGGGACAGGCCCCTGGCAAAATCTCGCCTTTGATTCCACCCCGTTGAGCGAACTGCGCTTTGGCGACTTCAACGGCGACCGGCGCACGGATGTCTTTAGCCGCGCGCCCGATGGCCGTTGGCGCTATTCAGATGGCGGGCGAAGCCAGTGGATCAGCCTCAGCGCTGACCCGCTGCCGCTAAGTGAACTCCGTTTCGGCGACTTCAACGGCGATGGACGCACCGATGTTTTTAGCCGCACCCCGGAAGGGCAGTGGCGCTATTCCGACGCTGGTCAAAGCGGTTGGATCAACCTGGCCTCCGACCCGCTGCCGTTAAGTGAACTGCGCTTTGGCGATTTTAACGGCGACCGGCGCACTGACGTATTCAGCCGCGCGCCGGATGGACGCTGGCGCTACTCGGACGCGGGCTTGAGTCCCTGGGTCAATATTGGCTCTGACCCGCTGCCCTTGAACGAACTGCGTTTTGGCGATTTCAATGGGGACCGGCGCACCGATGTCTTCAGCCGCGCGCCCGATGGTCGCTGGCGTTATTCGGACGCGGGGCAGAGCGGTTGGATCAATCTCGCCTCGGATTCGCTGCCGCTGGACGAACTGCGTTTTGAGGATTTCGACGGCGACGGGCGCACCGATGTCTTTAGCATCGGCCCGGATGGGCGCTGGCGCTATTCCAGCGCGGGGCAGAGCGGCTGGATCTTGCTCGGCCCGCCTTCGTCGGTCACGCCTTCTCCGACGCTAACCCCAACCCCGACCGGTTCGCCCACAGGCCAGCCGCCGGGGCCAAGCTGTCCGAACCATTTGGACAATGGCGGCTTCGAGAGTTCCAGCGGGTGGGAATTTGGCAAAAGCCCCATCGTGGGCAAGTACACAGGCGCGCAGCATCGCAACGGTATCCGCTCTGTGCAGCTTGGCAACCCGCCCGACTCCGGCCAAGCCAACGTTGTCAGCTACTCGTCCGTGCGCCAGAAGGTGACAGTCCCGGCCAACGCGGCCACAGTCACGCTGCACTGGTGGAGCCTGGCGCGCAGTGAAGAAGGCAGCGCGTCCGAACCTTCTGCGAGCCAGGATCGCCAAGAGGTGATCCTGCTCTCGCCCGGCGGCGAGACGCTGCGTATTCTCCAGCGCGTTCGCCACAGCGAAGGCAGTTGGCGCTCCCAATCCATTGACCTGACCGAGTACGCCGGCAAGAGCTTCTACATCTACTTCAACGTCTATAACGACGGCAGCGGCGGGCGAACTTGGATGTATCTGGACGACGTGGTGCTTGAGGTCTGTGGCGGCCAAGGTTATGGCGGCCAGGGGCACGATGGTCGCAGCCCTGGGGGGTACAGTCCCGGTGGGTACACTCCTGGCGGCTACCCGCCTCCCTATGATCGTGGTCGCGGCCCCTATTATGATTACGGCACTCCCTGCTGTAGTGATGATCCCTACCAGGGGCGCGGGGATGGTGACCGTTATGATGATGACCGGCGCTATGATTACGGTGGCGATGACGACCGCAGCTATGACTACGGTGGCGATGATGGTGGGTATGATGGTGGCTATGACTATGGCGGCGATCCCTATGATGATTACGATGAGCACAGCGGCGACCCGTATGCAGGCGCGCATTGTGGCCCATCCAAGGGAGATTACGATCCTTGTGAAGCGGAGCCGTGGCCCACAGACACGCCGGTACCGACCATGACGCCGATCGCGACGGCCACCGTCACCATCACGCCGACTGCCACCATGACCGACACGACCAACGGCGAACCGATCACCGATTCGGTCGGCATGACCTTGTCCGCCGCGCCCCAGGCCGCGCCGCTCATGCCCGTCAGCACACCCGCCGCGCCTGCCGAGCAGGGGGGATGTGTGGAACTGATCAACAACGGCGATTTCGAGGCAAGCGATACCGGCTGGAGCATTCTGGACGGGCCTGCCGCGGCCAACTACGCCACCGAGATCACCTTCAACGGCAGCGGCCAATCCATGCGCCTGGGCATCACCGAAGGCGAAAACCGCAGCAGCATCAGCGCCATCGATCAGATAGTGAGTCTGCCCAGCGGCGCGACCAGCATCGTCCTCAGTTTCCGCTACTACCCGCTGCATGAGTCGCCGCCAGGGCCGGGCGATCTGCAATATGTGGACATCTACAACGCGGCCACCGGCCAGTTTGCCGGGCGCGCCTTGGGCGTGCAGGCCAATGATCGCACGTGGTTGACCACCGACTATGACATCACGGCGCTGGCCGGGCAGACCATCCGCTTGGTGATCGCGGTCAACAACGACGGTGTGGATGGCCGCAGCGCCATGTATGTGGACAACGTCTCGATCACCGCGTGCAACGTTGCCAATTTGGTCTCGCCTGCTGTCACAGGCACGCCCACCACCCCCGGCATTAGCGCCGACCCGGATGAAACGGGCAGCGCCACACGCCGCGAGAACCAAGAAGCCCCCCAGCACTTGGCCGGGCGCAACAACGATCCAGCCCTCACGTCCCAATCTCTGCTCACCCGCCTGGGCGCGATCGGCGTCATGGCCGGTGTGCTCGGCGCGATTGGCTTCGCTGCCTTCGTGATTATTGGCACCCTACGCGAGCCTGATTGATCAATCGCCCAACCTGCTGAACCGTTCTGAAACCTCCCAAAAGATCATCCCGCGCAGCACTAGATATGGAGTTGCCCATGCCTGCCCAACCGCTCGTCTATTCCTTGTCGCCCGATGTCACCGTTGCCCTTTTCAATACCGGCGATCTCTCTTTCGACCTCCACGGGCTGACTGCCACCGAATCCGAATGGCGGCCTCGCTACAGCCAATATTTTGCCGAGCCGCAGGTCGTCCCTGTCCAGTGCATGCTGGTGCAGACGCCTGCCGCCACCATCCTCGTCGATGCCGGGTCTTATGAGGGCATTGGCAAGGATGGCATCCCCGGCTACACACCGCCGCCGCCCCTGGCCCAACGCATCGCGGCCTATGGCGTGGACCCCGCGGCTGTCGAGCATCTGGTGGTAACCCATCTGCACTTTGACCACTACAACGGCCTAACCTATCCCGATCCCGCAGCAGGCGACAACGGGCGCGCCCTGGCTTTCCCCAATGCGCGCGTCTATGTCGGTCGCGCCGACCTGGACAGAGCGTCTGTGCGCGACGACATAGCCGATCTATCCACCAAGGACGGGCGCACGCTGGGTGTCGTCCAGGCGCATGGCCTGCTCAACCCGGTAGACGACGAGGTCGAACTGGCCCCCGGCGTGACCATTGTGCCCATGCCCGGTGAAACCCTGGGCCATCTCGGCCTGCGTGTCACCGCGTCCAATGACGGCGCAGCCAACAGCCCCACGCTCTATCACATCGGCGACCTCGTCCACCATATCGTCGAATGGGAGCAGACCGCATGGGCTGTGAGTTGGGCCGATCAAGCCACCATGCAAGCCACCCGCGCCGCGTGGCTGCCCAAGTTCGCGGGCACAGGCGCTCTCCTTGTCGCCTCTCACATCCGGGGCATCGGTCGCCTGCATCCCGCGTCCACCGGCTACCGCTGGGAACTTATGGCGGAGTAACCGTCAATCAGCAAAATAAAAAGGGGCCGCACGCCATTTCGGGTGCGGCCCCTTTTAATTGTTCAAAGACTACAGCCCTGGCGCGCCTTGCACCGGCGGCGCGTTCCCGCTCATATAAGTGTATGGCGCGCAACGCGGCGTTTGGCTACAATAGGGCCATGCGTCTACCAATCGGCCAGCCGATCCACCAGGCGGTTGATGCGGCCAATCGGGTCCGCGGGCGCGGCAGTCACCGGCTCCGGCTGTGCAGGCCCATCCGCCTGGCCGCGCATGGGGCGATAGCCGTCTTTGGGCGCTTGGAAACCGCGGGTGAGCGGACGACGACGGCGCGGGGCATAGCCGCTGTCGGCCAGCAGCCGCCCGTTGAGCGGAACCCCGGCTTCTTGCAGGAGGTATTGCGCCCAATGGGCATGGCGCATCTTGACGTGGAAGATGAAGTCGCGGCCTGCCGCGCCCCAGCCCCAAGTAATGATGCCGCGCGCCGCCAGTAAATCTTGGATCGCGGCCTGCGTCCAGCCTGCCGAACGGGGCACAAAGAAGGGCCAGGCGCTAAAGCCGGTGATGGCACGCAAAAACTCGACTATCCAGCCCAGAACGCCGCGGCGGGCAAACGCATCCGCCCAATCAGCGTAGCGCAGGCTGCCCCAGAGCATACGCCAGAAATAGAAGTGGCTGAGCTTGAAGTGCTGTATCACATTTGCCTCACAAGTTAAGTCACAAGTTAAGATGGTATGCAAGTTAAGCGTGTATCATTTAAAGCTGCCCTGCGCGCGAACCGAAGCCGGTCTGCTGGCGTCATGTTATTTGATGCGCGACCACACGCACGAACAGCCAATCCCTTGGGTCTGTATTTCGGCCTGCGTCTTGATCATCGGTACTATTGACGACGGCGCGCTTGCACAAGAGATACGTAAGGCATCATAGAACATTTGTTCTGTGGTTTCAAGCCCCAATTCGGCGTTCGACCGGGCAGGGTATGCCTGCCGCCCCGCTATGCCAGCCGGAGACACTGCTCACTATGGAATTCATTGAGGCCATGCGGAATATTGCCTATAGCTTTGCCGGTGACAATCACTTCGCAGCCGGTTTTCTCTTTTGCTTGGAGTGGGTGATTCTGGTCTGGGTGGGCGGTTGGCTTCTGGGCAAACTCAACGTGGAATGGAAAAAGGCGCGCCAATTCATCGAGCCGACCAAAAAGCCGGGCAAGGCTCCAGAAGTTACTGGCCCCAGCCCGGCGCAACTAGGTTGCGGTTGTCTGTTTCGTCTGCTCTTGTTCCTTGTTTCCCTCTTTCTTTTGGCCCTATTCATCTTAGGACGCTCGGCCCTGGACCTCTTACCGTGGTAGAAATGTTCCCTGGTAGGAACGCAAGCAAGCCGTTTGCGCGGCCACTGCTCAAGCGGCCAAGCGGGTGATCGGCGCGATGTTCTTATTCATGTGGAACAGGTTGGTGGGGTCCCATTTCGACTTGACTTCCACAAGGCGCGCATAGTTCTGCCCATAGGCCGCGCGGATGCGGTCGCCGTGTTCTTCTTCGGTCAGGAAGTTGACATAGGTTCCCCCCGTGGAAAAGCGCCGCATATCCTGCCAAGCATTGCGCACCCACTCGATATTCACTTGATCGTCCGCCATCTGCTCCCAAGAGCCTGGAATGATGAGGATCGCGGTCGCGTCCCGGTTGCCTGCCGCGGAATAGTCTGCAGGATACGCACTCTGCGCTGTGCCGAGCGAGAACAAGCCAATCGCGGAGTGGGGCGATACGATCCGCTCTGCATGTTCAATGGCTTTGTCCAGCAGTTCCGGCACGATCTTGCTGATATACTCTGATTTCCAGTAATAACGCCGTCCCTTGGGCTGCGTGGCATCGAGCAAACTTTGCTGCACGACATAGGGGCGCGGCTGGACGATGTCGCCCACCGGCGAGCCAAAGGACTTCAGCGCCGCAAGCCGCTGTTGGCCTTCTTCAATCGGCCCTGTGTCACACGCGACCACCGCAATGATCGGCTGCCCATGCACCTCTTTGGGCAGCCACGGCGCAGGTGGCGCTTTGCGCAATAGCGCGCCAATCGCCACTTCCGGCGGCGCGTTCTCCATCAAATCGTGGCACACCTCCAGCACGCCGCGCGCCTCCTCCATGCGCCACGCGATCAGCCCGCCCATGACCATCGGCCCCACCGGGTAGAGCTTGTACTCGAAGTTGGTGACCACGCCCAAGTTGCCGCCGCCACCGCGCAGCCCCCAGAACAGATCCGGGTTTTCCGTTTCGCTGGCGCGCCGGACGGCTCCGTCCGCGGTGACGACCTCCATCGACTGAGCGTTGTCACAAGTCCAGCCGAAGCGCCGCGTCAGGTAGCCAAAGCCGCCGCCCAGCGTCAGCCCGGCAATGCCCGTATTCGAGACAAAGCCAAGCACTGTCGCCAGCCCATGCAGTTGGGTTTCGCGGTCCACATCGCCCAGCAGACAGCCTCCTTGGGCGTGGGCCGTCTGTGTCGCGGGGTCCACCCACACCCCGCGCATGAGCGACAGGTCGAGCATCAAACCGTCGTCGCACACAGCCAGCCCCGCGATGTTGTGGCCGCCGCCTTTGATCGACAAGGGCAGACCGTTGTCGCGGGCGAAATTCACCCCTGCCACCACGTCGCTCACACCCAGACAGCGCAGGATCAGCCCAGGCCGACGGTCGATCATGGCGTTCCACACAGAACGCGCTTCGTCATAGCCGGGGTCGTCGGGCAGCAGCAGCACACCGCGCACACTCGCTCTGAATGCATCGAGGGCACTCCGTTCATTCATGATCCGTTCCTCCTTATGGGCGATCAAGCCCGCACACACAGCCGTTGAATCAACAGTTGCATCAACCCACTGCCGGGCAAGCCGGGGCAGCTTTGGCGGCAGCTTGGGTGCTATGGTTGGAACGCCGAATGGCCCCGCGGGCCGACAGTACGGTCCTTGGCGCGGTGCGTCGTGTGGGTGCAATGCAGTGTGCAGTCGAGGGGACAGCCGCCCGCGGACAAATCTTAGCGGCCCGTCGGGGTTTGAGGGTTGTAGAGGGATGACAGAGAGTATACGCCGTTTTTGGCGTTTTGAATAGACCCTTGTCGCTTGGAAAGTTTGGGGAGTTTCCTGGCGTCAAGCGCAGGGGCAAGCCTGGGCGCGTGGATTAAACCGCCAGATCGCGCAGCCAGCCGCGATGCACCGTCCACGCGTCGCCTGCTGGGTCCCAGCGCAGTTCATAGGTGTTGCCGTCCACCGTCATCACCAGGAAGCAGCGCAGGCTCTTGCCCTCGACGCGCTCTTCCCATTGGCGGCCAACATCGTTGACATAGCGCGTGCGGTCGCGCCAGAGGAATGAGGTCGGGCGGATCTGCCCGTTGGGCATCACCCGCACCAGCACATCGATCGGTTCGTCAATCAAGACTTGGCTTGCCATCGTCGTGTTGTCCTTACGCCCTCGACAGCGCGCCAACCGGTTGGCGCTGGGCCAGGTATTGCAGCATCATATTGAGCGCGGCCTGCGCGCTCAACAGCTTATTGCCGTGACGGTCGGCCTGCCACACAAAGCGTTCGGCGTGGGCATAGCCATCCGCCGCGGCCACATGAATATGCACCGTGCCCACCGGCTTCTCCGGCGTACCGCCGCCCGGCCCGGCCACGCCGGTGATTGCCACCGCTACATCGGCCTCGTAGAGCCGCAGCACCCCTTCGGCCATCTGCCGCGCCACGGCATAGCTCACCGCGCCTTCTTGGGTCAACGTCGCATGGTCGACGCCCACCACCCGTTCCTTGGCTGGATAGGAGTAGACGATCGCGCCGCCCGCAAAATAGGCGGAACTGCCGGGCGCTTCGGTGATCAAGTGGCCGACCAAGCCGCCTGTGCAGCTTTCCGCGGTCACACACATCAAATTTGCGGCCACCAACTGCTGACCCAATCGGCGGGCCAACTCGACGAGGCTCGCCTCGCTTGGCACAGCTTGGGCTGTGTTCATCTCCCTACATCCATTCTGCTATCTATCTTCTCTTGCCGCGTCTTTCGCCAACGTTGGCGACAGCGCGCTTTAGTGTAGCCGCGTTCGCAGCCAGCGCCAAGCCCCGACCTTCATTGCTGGCGTTGCCGCCGCGCTACGACGCGGTCAAACAGGACGCTGGGCAATGATCATCAACCGTTCATCCCCGCGCCGGGTGAAGATCACCGTGGCCGCGCTGCCGCCGGATACGGGCTTGAGCCGCCCGCGCAGACTCTCCGGCGCGAAGGGCGCACCGCGCTTTTTCAGCTCGACTTGGCCGATCTGCCGCGCGGCTAAGCGCTCTTGCAGCCGCTTGAGGCTGAACGGGTGGATCTCCTGAATGACAAACGACTGCACCAGCGGATCGTCGCGCCCCTTTGCGCTGTCAGCCACCAAATAGGCAATATCGGGGGCAAACAGATGGGCGCCGAGCCGCGCGCACAACTCGGCAAAGGCCCCCGCGCGGATGACTGCCGGATCAGGCTCATAGAGCGTCATGCCCTCGGCCAATGGGCCTAGCGGCGGCGCGCCGCCGTGGCTGACGATCGTCTCCCACCCGTCCGGCGTATGCACCGAAGCCCAGCGCCCCGGCCCGGCCAGTGGACCAAACCAAAGCACCGCTTCCTTGCACGTCCCCGCGTGGCTGATGAACTCAACCCCACACCCCGCGGGCAACTCGTCATCGTCCACGCTCGGCATCACCTTGACGCCCAACGCTGGAATGCGCGCCTGCAGCGCCAACAGGGTGTCGATGGGCGGGATGAGCGCGGCCAGTCGAAAGACGCGCTGGCGCTGCCCGCCCTTGCCCGTGGTGCGCCGCGCCGGGTCGGCAAAGGCCGCGGCGGCATGGCCGGTCAACTGCGCCAGCGTCCCTGCTTGCAGCGCGGCCACCCAGTCCGTTGGTTGCACCGTCACGCGGCCCGCCAGCCCCATGACCGCGGCGTTGGCCGCGGCCAGGCGTGCCCGCACCGCATCGCGCTCAAACGCGATCACCGAGCGGCGCTGCGCCAGCGCCAATAGATCGCCGCCAATGCCACAGCCCAGGTCGAGCACCGGCCCCGGCGGCGCGTGCCGGTCGATCCACGCCGCGCGGTGCGATGCCACCGGCTCGGCTGTCGCCTGTTCCAGTGCTTCGGCAGTGAAAAAGAGTTGATCCGCCGCGGAGAACTTGGCCGCGTCCCGCCGGCGCAAGCGCGCCAGCGCCACCAGCGCGCCTGCCTGCGCGGGGGTAAAGTCGCGGCGTAGGCTCGTCAACTGCGCCAGCAGCGCTGCATCGTCAAGCCCCGCTTGGTTCAGCCTGGCCGCGGCCGCGCGGCCCACGTCCGAAAGCAGAAAGTCAACCGTCTCTGCATTGATGGCTTCATGGTTGCTGGCTTCATGCCGACTCATGATCAAGTTCTGCCAGGAAAGCTGTCCAGATTAAGCTGTGCCACAGCGCAACGGGTGACTTTGCCCAAGCTAACGCTGCCCAATCTAACGCCGACCGATGCGATGGGGGCGCAGCAGAAAGCGCAAGCGGCTGCCCGCGCGCGTGAACTCGCGCACATAGCCCGCTTGGCTTCCGTTCAAATTGGTCACTTTCCAGTATAGCAGGTTTTGCGGCGTGCGGATCGGCCCCGATTCCACATAGGCTACATCATTCATGCTAAGCACCCCCATGTCGGGCGGCGCATGTTCGTGGGTGGGCACAACCGTATGCACGCCCTCGCCTGGGCCGGGGTAATCCTCGCGCAAGATCACCGTGTCGCCCACGGCTAGGTGGGAAGGCAGCCCGCCGGGAACAATCGTGTCATAATACAGATGATCCGGCACAGAGGCCAACACCGATTCGGGCGCGGTCAGGGGCAAACGCAGAAAGCCGCGCGCATAGTCGCGCACGATCGGGCGCGGGTCGCCGGGCGTGGGCGTGCGCTGCTGAAACTGGAGCACATCCACCCCGGCCCAGGCATCGCTGCCCAACTCGCTAAAGTTCGCCAACTGCACGACGTCGCCTTCCCCAACGTAGCGCTTCACCGGCGCATTCGGATGACGCTCGGCCAGCAGGCGCAGATAGATGTCGTCGATGTCGTAGCGGAGATAGTAGAGGGCGCGTCCGGCATAATCGCGGTGCACCGTATGTCTCCTTTCTTTCCATCGTTTATGGAAACAGTTTATGGAAACTACCGTGGCTTGCTCACATACAACAGAACGGCCGCGCGGCTACAATAACGGCCCGGAACAACAGTCCGGCTGGCGATAGGCGGCGTGATCAGATCGGCCCGATCCATCGAGCCATGTAGCGAGCAGCCATATCCGGCATTTGCCGGTCATCTCCACTGTAGATGACGCAATTTTGCACAGATTGATGCGGTCGAGCGCAGGAGATCGTCCGCGTTGTGTAGGTTTATTGGCTTGACGAAACTCGGCGCGACGACTAAGATTAGCAGGTGACTGCATACGTTGGATGACCCCGGCTCACGTCCGGGAGCCGGTTGTCCGGCGCATACCGTTCTACCTATCCCAACTGCATAAAGGCTGCCGAGTGAATCGCCATCGCACTTGATCCGATTTTCACGAACAAGTGCAATCGGGTAAGATGAGCGCTGCACCTATCGCATTTGCCTTACATTGCAGTCGGCGTGTAGGTTCTTTCATCACCTGGTTTGAGGAAGGAGTGTTATGAGCGTTTCGCATGAATCATTGGATATGACTAGGCCCGTAGAGCGGGCACAGCAGCCGCCTGACCTGGAGTACAACGCCGTGCGCAACGAGTCACTCACCATGTTCGGCGCTGCCATCGGCGGCGCAATTTTGGGTATGTTATTGACGCTGCTGGTGCTCGCCGTCATCAATGGGGGCACGTTGAGCTTCAGCGGCGGCGAACGTCTGGATGTGTTGGAAGCCAGCGTGGCGCGCATTGACGAGAACGTCGGCGCAGTCAGCTACAATGTCGATCTGATCGCCGAGCAGGCGCGCACCATCCAAACCCAGCTTGCTGAGGTGGAAAGCCGCACCGGCCAGGACATCAGCTCGCTGCAAACCGCAGTCGACGCCCTGAACCGCAGCAGCACGCAGTTCACCACCTTCCTCACCGCACTGGAGAGCGCCCTCTCCGAAGCAACCGCGGCCATCGAGGAAAGCGCTCCCGCACAGTAACATTGGCCCAGGCCACAACGGGCCATGTACGGGTAGGGGCCAACAAGCTCCTGTGTGACAACTGGATACGAAATGAAACGGGGTCGCAATGTTGCGACCCCGTTGTTTTTTCTCAATTCGGCCCCTGCGCTCCTTTCCCCAAGCGCGAGGGACTCATGCAGGAGTGGGCACTGCCAGGCCGAATTCCTCCAGCACCTGCGCGACCCAGGCTTCAGTCCGCTCCTGGGTTAGCTCGCCCTGGTTGAGATCATCCAGAGCCAGCCCCATAAAGACGCCGTCGATCACCGCGCGGGAATATTCAAACTCATAGCTATCGTCCACCACGACCATCCCCGCAATGTCCGCGCCGCAGTCTAGCACCTTCATCGCCAGAATTTCAATCGCATCCACAAAACTGTCGGGATAGCCATACTGGTCGCCCATGCCGTACAGGGCAACCATCTTCCCCGTCAGATCGACATCATCTAGGTCGTTAAAGCGAAACGCCCAATCATCCTGCAACTGCCCAATGTTCCAGGTAGAGACACCGAGGATCAAATACTGGTACTGCTCCATTTCCTTCATGTCCGACGTATAGCCTACGTCGTGCAAATCCACCGTAGCCAGGCCGGTCTGCTCAATTAGCTTTTTCATCAACTCCGCCACTTCCGCGCCTGCGCCTTCCGTGCTGCCGTAAAAAATTCCAATGGTCGCTGCCATGTTAATCCCTGCTTTCGCTTAAAACGTCGGAATCCTATCAAGTCACTTTCAAGTCACTTCCTGCTTCTATATCCAGCTTACAAGAAACTCGGTGGGCTATCTTTGCGCCAGCGCAATGACGGCGCTGTTCATTTCGCTTAGGCTATGGCTGAACCAAAGGGTGGTTCGTTGTTGCGTTTGCCCCACCCGCGCCTGGCTGCAAGGCCCCTGTTCCCCCGCGCAGTTGGGCGTCAGGGTGGGGCGTGCCTGGACTGTGGCGCGGGACTGTGGCGCGCTGGGCTGTGGCGAACATCAGCCGGCAAGCCCGTTGATCGGCCAAACAATCAACAGACCAACGTTTATAAGTTGCATGGATAAGGAGAGAGAATCATGGAAGTTTTGTCAGGTGTCCAGCCCAATATCAAGATTGAAGCGCAAACAGTGGGCGCGGTGGTTGCCGCCAACTACCATGCGGCGGAAGTCTTTGCTAAATATGGCATAGACTACTGTTGTGGCGGAGATAAGCCGCTGGGCCAGGCTTGTGCAGAAAAAGGGATCAGCCTGCAGGACTTATTGGGCGAAGTCGCGTTGGCAACGTCGAAAGGGGGAACGGTCAATGAATACAACCAATGGCCGTTGGGCTTCCTGGCCGACTACATCGTCAACCAACACCATGCCTACGCCAAGAAGCGCATTCCCCCGATCCAAGGGATGCTAGAGGCCGTCGTCGAGGCGCATGGGGAAGCGCATCCCGAACTCCATGACGTTGAACGTATCTGGCAAGCGCTCAGTGGGGAACTGATTATGCACATGCAGAAAGAGGAGCTAATGCTCTTTCCCTACATCAAGCGGCTTGTCCACTGCCAAGAGGATGGCAGCCCCGTCCCCCAGCCCCGATTTGGATCCGCCGCTGAACTGATTCAGACCATGGAAGAAGAGCATGAATCGACAGGGGATCAACTGGCCGACCTTGAGAAATTGACCAACGGCTATACGGCCCCAGAGGATGCGTGCAACACGTTCCAAGCGCTGTATGTCTACCTGGATGAATTCCAGAAGAAGACAAAGGAACATGTCCACCTGGAGAACAATATTCTCTTTCCCAAGGCAATTGGGCTAGAAAAAGAGCTGCAGCAGCCGTAGCCGCGGGCAGCGTAACGAGGAAGCGGGCGCACCTGATCACTCGACAGGGTGATCAGGTGTTTTGTTTTGTCTTGTTTTTCACAACCGGCGCGCTGCAGTGAGATCGAGCATTACGTGTCGCCCCATCTGGACCGGGACGAATCTCTTAGCTCCTGCATGAATTGTTCAGGGTTCAGCCGGTAGATCTCGCAGACTTCGGAGAGGGTTTCAAACGGGGCAATGGCACAGCCGACGCAGGCCATCCGAT
>CAZZNG010000089.1:0-19330 GCA_964655505.1 uncultured Litorilinea sp.
GCTGGAACTGCCCTTTGCCGCGGGGAGCATGATCTGGAACAGCATCATGAGTTGGGCAGGGGGCTGGTTTTTTCTGATGGCCGCCGAAATCTTCACCGTGGGGCAGCGGGACTTTCGACTGCCAGGGCTGGGCGCGTATCTGCAAGAGGCAGCCAACCAGGGCAATGTGCAGGCCCTGAGTTGGGGAATCTTGACGCTTGTCCTCGTCATTGTTCTCTTGGACCAACTGGTGTGGCGGCCACTTTTGGCTTGGGCTGAACGCTTCAAGCTGGAAATGGTGACGGAGGATGAGGAGCCTGCCACGTCTTGGTTCTATGACCTGCTGCTGGATGCCCAAATCGTGGCGCGGATGGTGCGGCGCTGGCGGCGCTGGAGCGAACGGCTCGATATGTGGCTGCTGCCGCGGCTGCGCCCGGTTGCAGCCGATGAGGACGACCAACCCGCCACTTGGGGCCTCTACATAGTGCTCGGCCTCATTCTGCTCGGCTTGCTCTATGTCGCCTATCTGGCTGTGCTGCTTTTGATCGAGGTGCAAGCGGCGCAGTGGCGCGCGATCGGCGTCGGTCTGCTCGCTACGCTTGTGCGCGTGGGCATCACGTTGGTCATTGCCCTCGCCTGGACGGTCCCTGCCGGTGTCGCCATCGGCACCAATCATCGCTTGGCGCGCTGGCTGCAACCGCTGACACAGGTTGTGGCTTCTGTGCCCGCAACCGCCCTGTTTCCTGCTTTTCTTCTGATCTTTCTTGATTTGCCCGGTGGTCTCAACCTCGCGTCTGTGGTATTGATGTTGGCGGGCACGCAGTGGTACGTTTTGTTTAACGTCATTGCCGGGGCCAGGGCCATTCCCCAAGACTTGAAGTATACGGCCGCGCTGCTGCACCTTGATCGGCGCGAACGCTGGCGTGCGCTGATCTTGCCCGCGCTCTTTCCCTATATCATTACAGGCGCGATCACGGCGAGCGGCGGCGCGTGGAATGCAAGCATTGTGGCCGAATATGTGCAGTTTGGCGGGCGCACGCTGTTTGTCACAGGCATCGGCGCGGTGATCGCCGACGCGACCGCGGGCGGCGACTATCCGCTGCTGCTGGCCGCGACGATGGGCATGATCTTGGCTGTAGTTGCCATCAACCGCCTGCTCTGGCGTCGTCTCTATCAAATGGCGGAAGATCGATTCCGTATGGAGTAGGCTCGCAATAGAGTAAGCGCATAACGGAGTAAGCGCATAACAGGGTAGGCTTGTAAGGGGGTAGACGCCTATGGCTGAAGAAAATTTGATTGAACTGCGCAATATCGTCCAAAGCTATCGCAGCGGTCAGCGCACCTTCGTCGCCGTGCAGGATGTTGATCTCACGGTGCGCGATGGCGAGTTTGTGGCCCTGCTGGGACCGTCCGGCTGTGGCAAAAGCACATTGCTGCGCATCATGACGGGCTTGCAGCGCCCGACAAGCGGGGAGGTGCTTTACCGCAACCAGCCGTTGCGCGGCGTCAATCCCCATGCCACCATTGTCTTTCAGACCTTTGCCCTGTTTCCCTGGTTCACGGTGGCAGAGAATGTCGAGATTGCCCTGAAGGCGCGCGGGATGCCCCAAAGCCTGCGCACCCTGCGCGCGGTGGACCTCTTGGATCGCGTGGGGCTGGATGGTTTTGAGAGCGCCTATCCGCGAGAACTCTCAGGCGGTATGCGGCAGAAGGTGGGGTTTGCGCGGGCAATGGCTGTGGAGCCGGAACTTCTTTGCCTGGACGAGCCTTTTTCCGCGCTGGATGTGTTGAGCGCGGAGTCTTTGCGCAACGACCTGATCGAGCTATGGACGGGGGGCAATATTCCGACGCGCGCGATTCTCTTGGTGACCCACAACATTGAGGAAGCGGTGTTGATGGTCGGGCGCATTGTGGTGATGGATAAAGAGCCGGGGCGCATCGTGGCCGATATTCCCAACCCCCTACCCTACCCGCGGCGGCGCAATGACCCTGCCTTCAACCGGCTTGTCGACCAGGTTTATGGCCTGCTTGCAGGCCAGACGCAGCCGGAAGTGGTGGAGTTGGGCGCGGCCCCCGGCGAACCGGGCCAAACGCGCAGCTTGCCGCAGATCGCCATCCACGATCTAACCGGCCTGTTGGAATACATCGCCCTGACCGACATGCCCAAGGTGGATATCTATCAACTGGCGGGTGACTTGGCTCTCGATTCGGATCATCTGCTGCGCTTGTTGGATACGGCTGAACTGCTGGGTTTCGCCACGATTAAGCAAGGTGATGTCGCGCTGACGCCGTTGGGCGATACCTTTGTCGAGGCCAGCATCCTGGCGCGCAAAGAGATTTTTGCAACCCGTATCCGCAGACTCCCCATCTTCAAATGGATCTTTGCCATGCTGCGCGCCGCCAATCAGCATCAACTGGAGTGGGATGTGGTCAAGGCGGCGCTGGAACTAGAGTTTCCTCCCATCGAGGCGGAGCGCCAGCTTGAAACGCTTGTGGATTGGGGGCGCTATGCTGAGGTACTGGCTTATGACGATAATAACAAGCTGTTGGTCCTGGAGCCGGAGGCGGATCGCGCCCGAATCCACGCGGAGAGCCACCCCGGTTGATGTGAATCCGCTGCCCTGACCGTTGGGTGACGTGGCTAGGGCGGGCAATGTGCCGCCGGATGCAGCGCGCCCAGACGAGATTCGTGTTATACTGACAGTACTGGGCTAACTGTCTAGCGGCAAGGGCGAATTTTCCGAGCCTTGTTGGGTTGGCGTACAATAATGGAACTATCCCGCAGCACAACCAAACACAACCGCCAATGAAATGCCGGCTGCGCTACGTGCTGGAGTCGTGTGCGCTTGGCATTGGCCTGTGAATGAATGCGTGCCGTCGGGTCGGCTATCAACGCATGGAAAGAAGGGGCTTGGCATGAGTGAGAATGGACAATACACCAACGGTGAAGGACAGAGCGGCACCTTCGCAGTGAAGGCCGGGCTGGCACAGATGTTAAAGGGCGGCGTCATCATGGATGTGGTCACGCCGGAACAAGCGCGCATTGCCGAAGAGGCGGGCGCGTGCGCGGTGATGGCGCTGGAGCGCGTGCCCGCTGATATTCGCAAGGATGGCGGCGTGGCGCGGATGAGCGACCCGCAGATGATCAAGGAGATTATGCAGGCTGTGACGATCCCGGTCATGGCAAAGGTACGCATCGGGCACTTTGTCGAGGCGCAGATTTTGGAAGCCATCGGGGTGGACTATATCGACGAGAGCGAAGTCTTGACTCCAGCAGACGAAGAACACCACATCAACAAGCACAAGTTCAAGATTCCGTTTGTTTGTGGCTGTCGCAATTTGGGCGAGGCGCTGCGCCGCATTGCCGAAGGCGCGGCCATGATGCGCACCAAGGGCGAGGCCGGGACAGGCAACGTGGTTGAGGCTGTGCGCCACGCGCGCGCGGTCAACAGCGAGATCCGCCGCTTGACGAGCATGGACGAAGACGAGCTATATGCCTACGCCAAGGATATCCGCGCGCCCTATGAACTGGTCAAACAGACCGCAGAACTGGGCCGGCTGCCTGTGGTTAACTTTGCCGCGGGCGGCGTGGCGACGCCTGCCGACGCCGCGTTGATGATGCAGCTTGGCGTGGATGGCGTCTTTGTCGGCTCCGGTATCTTCAAGAGCGGCGACCCGGCCAAGCGCGCCTATGCCATTGTGCAGGCTGTGACCCATTACAACGATCCCAAGAAACTGGCCGAGGTGAGCGAGAACCTGGGCGAGCCGATGGTGGGCATCAACTTGGATGTGCTCTCCGATGCGGAGAAGATGGCCCACCGTGGTTGGTAGTGGGGCTGGTCATGTAACGGTTCATGGCAATCGTGATCGAGTGAGCGCGGCGATACGATGAACGCTGAAACGACACAGCCGCGAGTGCGTATCGGCGTGTTGGCGCTGCAAGGCGCGTTTCGTGAACATGTAGTCATGGCGCGCAAAGCGGGCGCTGAAGCCGTCGAAGTGCGCACGCCGGAGCAGTTAGAAGGGGTGGATGGGCTGATCATCCCTGGCGGCGAAAGCACCTCTATGGGCTTGGTGGCGGAACGGTGGGGTTTGGTCGAGCCGCTGCGCCGCTGGGTGGCCGAGGGCAGGCCGGTGTGGGGAACCTGCGCCGGAATGATCCTGCTGGCACAACGAGCCACCGGTCAAAAACAAGGCGGCCAACCGCTCTTGGGCGGGCTGGATGTCACGGTCAACCGCAACTATTTTGGCCGCCAAGTTGACAGCTTTGAGACGACGCTGACCGTCGCGGGCTTTGACCCGCCGGAAAGTCCCGGCATCTTCATTCGTGCGCCGGGCATCACCGAGATCGGCGATGGGGTGGAGCCGCTGGCCGCGCTGCCCGGCCCGGTCTATGTGGCTGTGCGCCAAGGGTCGATCTTGGCGACCGCGTTTCACCCGGAGCTAACGCCCGATTTACGCTGGCATCAGCTCTTTTTGGAGATAGTCCAGGCCAAGGCCGCGGCGCAGTGAGCCGCAACAGAAGACGTTCAAATGAAGGTGTTCGACGGGCCGGATGCACGCCATCCGGCCCGTTCTTTTTTCACGCTCGACGTATCCCCGCGCTAGGTGGAGGCGGGCAGTCCGGAGTGCAGTGCGGGGCGCAATATGGCGAGTGTAAGGGAGCATGGCAGCGGGTATAACAGTGGGTACAATTGTGTAGTCTCCAATCTTTATTGACAATTTGACAGCAAGGTCACTTCGGTCTTAAACTCACCATTTGGCGACGTAGGGGAGGCAGCGTAGCCATGCGGCCCACGTTCGCCGTGCGGTGACGGGAACATGCGCCAAGGGTGCTGTTCCACGGAATGCGCTTGACTCTCAAGTGCGGTTCCTTCCGACATTTGCGGGCCCGCCAGTAGCAGACAAGTGCTGCTTTGGGCGGGTCTTTTCTGTCTGGCGACTTCCGGCGCACTGTGCGATTGCACCTGTCTTGTCTGATCTGTGATCTTGGAGGAGAGCACTGAGGCCCATGGCTCAAACAACCCAACAGCCTGCCGTTGAGTTGCGCAATCTGGTCAAGGAATATGTTGACCCCAGTGGCGAGTCGGTTCTGGCGGTCAACGACGTGAACTTGACCATCTATGACGAGGAGTTCTTTTCGCTGCTGGGGCCAAGTGGTTGCGGCAAGACGACCACGCTGCGCATGATCGCGGGGCTGGACATGCCCTCTTCCGGCACGATTCTGCTCTTTGGCGAGGATGTCACTGAGCGCCCAGCCTACCGGCGGCCAGTCAATACCGTCTTTCAACGCTACGCCCTTTTTCCCCACATGAGCGTGCGCGACAACGTGAGCTTTGGCCTGCGTATGCAGCGCGTGCCAAAGGACGAGATCGGCGACCGCGTCAACGAAGTGCTGCGTTTGGTGCGCTTGGAGCGTCTGGGCGATCGCCGTCCCAGCCGTCTCTCCGGCGGCCAGCAGCAGCGCGTGGCACTGGCGCGCGCGCTGGTCAATAACCCGGAGGTGCTGCTGCTGGATGAGCCGCTGGGCGCACTCGATTTGAAGCTGCGCCAGGCCATGCAGGAGGAGTTAAAGCGCATCCAGCGCGAGGTGGGGATTACCTTTATCTACGTCACCCACGACCAAGAAGAAGCATTGGTCATGTCGGATCGCATTGCGGTGATGAATGAAGGCGTGGTGCTGCAGGTTGACAAGCCCTATGACCTCTATGAAGAGCCTAAGACGCGCTTTGTGGCCGATTTCATTGGCGAGACGAACTTCCTGACAGGCACGATCGTCGAGAATGACGACGAACTGACCCATGTTCGCATCAAGGGCGGGCAGATCGTCCATGTCACCCATGAAGACAAATTCCATGCGCCCGGCTTGCCCGTGACCGTCGCCATTCGCCCTGAGAAGATTTTTGTCGGTACGGGCGAGCCACCCCAGGTGCGTAATGTCTTTGAGGGGACGGTGCAGAACATTGTGTATCTGGGTACGGATACCTATTATGATGTGCGGCTGGCGGGCGATGTGTTGGTGACGGCGCGCCAGCAAAACGAGGATTACACCGGCACAGCCGCCAGCGCGGCTGTGGGCGATGCCGTCTATGTCGCTTGGCGTGCCCATAACGCCAGTGTGTTGACCGAGTGAGCGCGCCATGACCATACGTCCGACATCTTTACGCAAGGCCGACCGGCTCCAACTGGGTATTTTGATTGGCCCGGCGACGCTCTATCTGACCCTCTTCTTTGTGCTGCCGCTGTTGATCGTCCTGGTCTACAGCTTTCTCAAGCGCGGCGCCTATGGACAGATCATCTGGGAGTTCAACCTCCAGAACTATGTGCGCGTCTTTGACCCGCTCTATCTGGGCATCCTCTGGCGCAGCCTGCTCTTTGCGTCGGGCAATACGCTGATCTGTCTGCTGTTGAGCTATCCCTTTGCTTATTACATCGCGCGGCTGGCGAATGCGCGGCTGCGTAATCTGCTGTTGATTCTGGTCATGGTCCCCTTCTGGACCAATTTCCTGGTGCGTACCTATGCCTGGCGCGTGATCTTGGGCACGGACGGCCCGCTCAACGGGCTGCTGCTCTGGCTTGGCATCATCCGCGAGCCGCTGCCGCTGATCTTCAACGACGGCGCGGTGATGGTGGGGCTGGTCTATGGCTATCTGCCCTTCATGGTGCTGCCGCTCTATGCTGCCATCGAACGGCTGGATTTCAGCTTGATCGAAGCGGCGCATGACCTCTATGCCGATGGCCGTCAAGCCTTTTTACGTGTCCTGCTGCCGTTGAGTATGCCGGGCATTATTGCGGGCAGCATCCTGGTCTTTATTCCCAGCCTGGGCGCGTTCATCACGCCCGATCTGCTCGGCGGGGCCAAGACGGTCATGATCGGCAACTTGATCCAGAGTCAATTTCTCACCGCGCGTGATTGGCCCTTTGGCTCGGCCTTTAGCGTGCTGTTGATGTTGGCTGTGCTGGGCGCGACGCTGATCTACTTCCGCAAGGGAGGGCGCGCCCTATGACCTCGCCGTCGATCTCCTCGCCTATTGTGCAATCGAGCAGCGCATCCGCGCGGATGCGCCCCCGCCCGCGCGGCATTGGCGACCGGCTGTTGGCGCTGAATGCCTGGTTCGTGTTCATCTTTTTCTATGCGCCCATTGTGGTCTTGATCATCTTCAGCTTCAACAGCGGGCGCTTCGTGAACCAGTGGCAGGGGTTCAGCCTGGCCTGGTATGCCAAGCTCTTTGCCGACGACGCCATTGGGTTGGCGCTGCGCAACAGCTTGATCGTGGCTTCGATCAGCACAGTCCTGAGTACGATCCTGGGGACGTTGGTGGCGGTGGGCATGGAGCGCTATCGCTTCCGCGGCCAAACTGCGCTGGACAGCGTTCTCTATCTGCCCATTATCATCCCCGATATTGCCATGGCCGTTATGCTGCTGCTCTTCTTCGTGCAAGCGGGGCAGGCGTTGGGTTTCTTTGGCGTGCGTGTGTCGTTGGGGTTGGGCACGGTGATTTTGGCGCATGTGGCTTTCAATGTGAGCTTTGTCACGGTGACAGTGCGGGCGCGCTTGGCCGATTTTGACCGTTCGCTGGAAGAAGCCGCGCGCGACCTCTATGCTAATGAGTGGGCGACCTTTCGTTACGTGACGCTGCCGTTGATCATGCCGGGGATTTTGGCCGGGGCGCTGCTGGCTTTCACGCTCAGTTTGGACGATTTTGTCATCACCTTCTTTACCAGCGGCCCTGGCAGCACGACGCTGCCGCTGCGTATCTATTCGATGGTCAAGACCGGGATCACGCCGGAGATCAACGCGTTGAGCACGTTGATGCTGGCCGCGTCGATGGTGTTGGTCTTTCTTTCGCTGGCGCTGCAACGCCGCTAAACGCTGGATGATACAGCGTCAGCAGGGGTAAACTTGAGTCACCTTCCGGGACGCTCGAAGCGTTCCGGAAGGTGAGTGAGACTGAAATACAACAGAGGGAATAGGCGAGGAGATGGAAATGCGTGATCTGTATAAGAGGTGGGCTGCGCTGCTGTTGGTGGTCGCCTTGGGTGTGGCTGCGTGCGGCCCGACCCCGTCCAGCGCACCGGCCGCGGGGGAACCGGAGGGCGACAGCGCCGGGGCGGCAGCCGCCAGCAGCGAACGCTGTGGCGACCCCAGCCAGTTGAGCAAAACGGTCAGCTTCTACAATTGGAGCGAGTACATTGACCCCGAAATTCTGACCATGTTCGAGCAAGAGTGCGGGGTCAGGGTGATCTATGACACCTTCTCCAGCAACGAAGATCTGCTGGCGAAGCTGCAAGCCGGAGCCAGCGGCTATGATCTGATCGTGCCCAGCGACTACATGGTGACGATCATGCTGCAATTGGGCATGCTGCGGGAACTGGACCATGCCAACATTCCCAACTTGGCGAATCTGGACGAGCGTTTCCGCGAGACGCCCTTTGACCCCGGCAACCAGTATTCAGTTCCCTATCAGTGGGGGACAGCGGGCTTCGGCTACGACGCGGACGCGGTAGAGGAGCCGCCGACCAGCCTGGCCGATCTCTTTGACCCGGAGCGCGCGCAGCGCTATCGGGGCAAGATTTCGCTGCTCAACGACTCGCGCGAGACCATTGGCGCGGCGCTCAAATATCTGGGCTACAGCGTCAACAGTACGGATGAAGCCGAGCTTGAAGAGGCCAAGCAAGTGCTGCTGGCGATCAAGGAGTACGTGCTCACCTTTGACAGCGACACTTTTGAAGACCTGTTGGTGAGCGGCGAGACGGTTATCGCCCACGGCTGGAATGGGGACATTTATTCGGCTATTTTCGACAACGAGGACCGCAACCTGGTCTTTGTTGTGCCGGAAGAAGGCTTGACCATCTTCACCGACAACCTGGCGATTCCGGCCTCTGCGCCCAATCCGTACACCGCGGAAGTGTTGATCAACTATCTGCTGGACGCGGAAATCGGCGCGATGATCAGCAATTACACCTACTTTGCCAGCCCCAACGCCGCCGCGCATGAGTATATCTTGGACGAGATTCTCGAAGATCCGGGGATCTACCCGCCTGCCGAGGTGCTGGACAAGATGGAATTCATCAGCGATGTGGACGAGACGGCCCAGCTTTACGAACGCATTTGGACCGAGGTGAAAGCTCGGTAGTCGAGCCGTTTTAGGCTGCCGGGAAGTTCCGAAGCTTCCCGGCAGTTCATTTGCTGTTCGCGCCAGGGTGTGGCCCAACCCATCCAGGCGTTCACGTCCCCGCGCAAACATCCTCTCGAAGATCGGCCCACGCTGCAAGATCGCCAGCGCGGCGCACAGCCGCGGCCTACCTGCCCTCTATTCGTCCATTGTAGCAAGATAGCGTTGATAATATTCTGTCGCGGTCAAGATGGTCACATCAACTTGGTCGCGCGGTTCGAGCAAGTGTTCATCACGCGAGATCAGGATCGCGCCCGTGGCTTGCGCCAGGGCAATGAATTTGCGGTCGTCGGGATCGGCGATGCGGGTGAAATGTTGCGGGTGGGTGGGGCCGGTGTAATGGGCATCGGGCCGGAAGAGGTCATCCACGACAAAGCCGGAGAGGGGCGGGATGCGGCCCAGGATGAAGGCTGTTTCGCGGCGGGTCGCATCGTTCCAGACCATACGCAGGTCGCCGCGACGCACCGCGGCCACAATGGCCGCGGCATGGCTGTCGCGATTGAATCCCGCTGCGACAAAGACATTGGTGTCGAGGACAACCGGGGGCAAGCTTGCGCCGGTTGGCTCGGTTTGCGGTGAAGTAGACATGATCATTGGTGTTCTAGGGGAACACCCCCGACGCGCAATGAGAATGAGAAGCGGGTGTGAAGGGAGCGCCCAAAAAGACAAGTCGCTGCCTCGACCACCGAGACAGCGACTTGTATACAGCAACTTAGCTAGTCTATACAGACTAGGTGAACGCGCCAGCCAAGTTGGCGTGTGACGCTGCGTTAGGGCTTGGGCTGCTCGTCGCTGCCGGGAGATTCGCTCGCGTCACCCTCGATCGGCGGTTCCATTCCTGGCGGCACGTCCGGGGCCGTTTCCTCCGGCGCAGCCGGTGGCGTGCTGCTGGAGGTCAGGTCGCTAGCGGTCGGCTCGCTGGTGGCGGGTGGCGGCGTCGTAGCAGGAGTCGTCGTGACGATGGGGGCTACGCTGCTGGACGATGCGCCGGTGGCAGTGGCTGTGCTGCTAAACCCACTGGCGCGTGTGCCGCTGCTAAACGGATAGGCATAGGCAAGTTGGCCGAAAAGATGATACTGGAACAGGTAGGCCACAAGGGTGGCGGCTGGAATGGTGAGGATCAAGCCGACGAGACAGAGCAGCACACCCACGATCGAGCCGACAACCACAAAGGCAAAGCTGGCAATGAGATAGAGCAAGGTGACCACGATCACCTGGCCGATGTTATCCTGGGTCCAGGCTAGAATGTCGCGGAACTGCAGGCCGCTTGTGATCTGCTCATCTTCGGCAAAGGCAATGGTGAAGCCCGGCGTGACCGCAGCCAGGAACAAGCCATAGAGGAACGAAAGACAGGCCGTTGCCACAGAAATGAGCGTGCCAAAGGCTTGTACCCCTTCGCTGCTGGCGCCTGCCATAGCCCCGCCGACGCCTGACGGAATCGTGAGCAGGATAGCCGGCAGCGCCCATACAATGCTGACGATGAACAGCTTGAAGCCGCGGGCCAGGTCTTCTCCCCATTCATCCCATTCGGGCAGGGGGTGGGGATGGCCTGCGCGCACATTTTGCAGCAGGCGGACGCAGTAGCCCATGACGATGAGGAAGCCCAGCAGACCGATCAGGACCACTGAAAGAACGGTGCTGGCAATGACGACGCCGACGCCGATCAGAAGCTTCTGCTGCCAGCGAGGATCCTCCCAAATAAAGGTTAATGCCTTGCTATATTCCATCTAGACGTTCCCTTCTCAATGATTGGGGTATGTATATAACTTGACGCGGATTTTATCACAGCCACAGCAGTGGCGACAATCCATTCTGCCGGAGCAGCCATTCCGATTGGGCTGCTGCGCGGTATCGATTCACAACCCAATACGCAGCCTCTCGGCTTTGGGTTTCAAGCCGCGGCCCGCCAGTTCATGCGGCGCTACTCTGCTGGGCGCAGCGTGACCTCGCCCACCTCAAAGGTGCGCCGTTCGCCCGCGTCGTCGACGACAACCAGCGCGCCTGACGCGTCGACATCCACCGCGGTGCCGACCCAGGTAGGCGGTTGATCGGCAGTGGCGGCATGGACAGCCACGCGCTGGCCGAGCATCCCCAAGCGGCGCTTCCAGGCCAGGTGCAGCCGCGCGGCGTTTGGCTCGGCCAGCCACGCAGCCAGCTTTTCGCACAGCAGCGCCAGCAGTTCGCTGCGGTCGATCGCCTGGCCTGTCTCCAGGCGCAGGCTGGTGGGCGGCAGGCTGCCGGGCATGGACGGCGGGAGATCGGTCTGGCGCTGGTTCACGTTGATGCCGATGCCCAGGACAGCGTAGGCCAAGCTGCCGTCGGGCTGCAAGCGGCTTTCTGCCAGCAGCCCGGCTACCTTGCGCCCATCGATCAAGAGGTCGTTGGGCCATTTGAGCGTCAAGCGGGGAGCCAAGCCGGGGATCAGTGCGTTGATCGCTTCATGCGCGGCAACTGCTGCCAGCATGGGCACATGGCCGGGCGGCAGGGCGAGCAGCGGCGGCTTGAGGATCACGCTGGTGAGCAGCGCGGTGCGCGGGGGCGCGTGCCAGGTGCGCGCGCGGCGACCGCGGCCCGCGGTCTGTTCTTCGGCCACGACAATGGCCCCGGCGCGTGTGCTTGGCGCTTGCGCCAGTTCATGGCCGCGCGGCATGGTCGACGGGATGGCGGTATGGTAGTCGATGGTGTGGCCCACGGTGCAGCCTGCAAGCCGCTGCTGCAAGCGGGCCAGATCAAGCGGCGGATGGCGGTCGGTGGTCATGAGTCGATGGTCATGGTTTAGTGGTCATGGTTTAGTGGTCATGGTTCAATAGTCGGCAATGCTCTCGTTAGCTTATTCAGTCAATGTGCATAGTATTCAATGTGCACAGTATAAGGTAAGGCCGCCAATCCGTGCAGCAGCCCGTGCAGGCGCAGCGTCGGCCTGGGGCTGTGGAGCGTATACCAGACAGACGCCACAGCCAGCCGGTCAACTATCATCCAGTCAACCATATCCTATGGCCGCGCTGCGGCGTCTCGATTAGCAAGATCCAGCAGCGCGCAACGGGCGGATTGGCTTTGCGCGGGCAGTGCGCTGTGGGTCGTTTCATTTGTCAGTTTACTACCTGTTTGTGTGGCCTGTTGCATTGCCCGTGGGCAAGCGGTCAGGTAGAATTGGGCGCGCGCTGTTGCGAGGCTGTTGCCCTGTCGATTGGGGGTGACAGGCTGCACAGCGTACGCCGCACAGAGGGATGACGGAAGCTCTTGGCGCATCAGTTTGACAGACCCGATGCCGACTGGGGCGAGCTGGAACCACCGGCTGAGTGGGATTCGTGGGAGGAAGACGAAGACCCCGTCTTGGTGGATGAACCCAGCGACGCAACGGTGTCGCCATCGATCCCGATCGTCTTATTCAGCGCGGCCTGCGGCATTGCCGGTGGCGTGTTGGCGCTGTATGCGAGCTTTCGCTGGTTCGATCTGCCGGTCGAATTAAGCGCAGGCGTGGCGACATTGGGCTTGCTCTTTTCCCTGGGCATTAGCGGCGCGGCGTTGAGCGCGGCCACTGGCTCGCGCGCCGCGCCGGTGAACATTCTTTTTAGCTGCGGTGTGATCCTGCTGGGTATCCTCTTCCTGGCGCTCTGTTTGCTGGTCGGCGCGCTGCTGGCCGCACTGGTGATCTGAACAAACCCACGCGGCGCACCTCAGGGAGGCGCACCACCTGCGTTGCCCCGATAGGTTGTCAAGCCCGATTGGTTGTTGGGAAGGAGCGATTGCAAAGAATGGCATCGAACCAGACACCTGCTTCTCATGCTTCGGCTGCATCGCTCCCCCAGGCTGTGGCGGCGGATCAGCCGGAGCCGCGCGCCAATCCGCGCCAGTCGCGCTTGACGGTCCATTCCACTCGCGACCATCGTAATAGTTTGGTGTTATGGCATAAGACTGTCGCGCCGTGGCGCGTGCTGCGTAATGGGTTTTTGATTCAACTTTCGTATTACATGCCCAGCCTCGCGGTCAAGCGCCAACTCTACCGTTGGATGGGGATGCAGGTGGGGCGGCACGTCAGTTTCGCCTGGCGCACCACACCGGATTTATTCTTCCCTGAATTGATTCGTGTGGGCGATAACAGTATCATCGGCTATAATACGACCATTCTGGCCCATGAGTACCTGCTGCACGAGTGGCGCACTGGCCCGGTGGAGATTGGGGAAAATGTGGTCATCGGCGCCAACTGTACCATCCTGCCGGGCGTGGTGATTGGCGACGGTGCGATGATCAGCGCCATGAGCTTGGTCAATCGCGATGTCGCGCCGGGCAGTCGGGTGGGCGGCGTGCCCATTCGCCTGCTGCGGTAGGCGGCCGTTTGGAACGGCTCTTGGAAGCCCGTTGTTCGAGCAATTCAATCATGCGTGAACTATCGACCAGCCCGACCCGCTACGCGCCTGAGCATGATCATGATGAGGATCGCCCCGGCTCCACCTGGCTCACGCGCGCGATTCGCCTGGTGCAAGCATTGGTGGGTGTGCCGCAGTTCTTGGCGCTGATTCTGACGATCGACGTGGCTGCCTACTTTGCCGGGCTGCTCTATTGGTATGGCTATGTCATGGCTGATCCCGCGACGCCGTGGTGGGTCTGGCCCTTCATTCCCGACTGTCCGCTCTTTGGGCTGTTGGGCGGGCTGGGGCTGCTGATGGTGGTGGCGCAGCAGCGCTGGCAACATGCCGCTCGGCAACAGGGACAGGTCGCGCTGTGGGTGGCTGCGGCGGCATCGCTGGCTGTCTGGCTGTCGACCTACCTGCCGGGCGTCAGCCCTGGTTGGGCAGCGCAAAGCGCCATGTTCGCGGTGTGGAGTTGGTCGCTCTTGGTGGCCGCCGTTTGGTTCCGGCGCCCGCCTGCGTGGCTGCTCGGCCTGTTTGCCTTCGGCCAGATCAAGTATGGCATCTGGACGGTTTCGGCCTGGTTGCTCTACTGGCGCAGCACCGCGGCTGCCTTTGGCGCTCCCCATTTCAGTTTTGATAGCGTACTGATGACGGTGAGCCACATCGGATTGGTGGCCCAGGGCGTACTGCTCCTGACTTACTTCCGGCCCGATTGGCGCGCGGCGCTGGCGGGCCTGGTCTGGTTCGGCGTGAGCGATTTCGTGGATTATGGCTTGGGCTTCTACCCGGCCATTCCCGAACAGTTCATCTCGCTGACCTTCATGCAGTGGAGCACGATAAGCGTGACGCTGCTCTTGAACGCCTTGTTTGCGCTCTGGGGATGGCGCGGCCGGGCCGCGGGGCACGAAGATGCCGGACCGGCGGCTGATGCTGCCTCCCCTGTCTAATCGAAATTAACCGTGCGTTGGCCGGTTGGGGCGTCATGGCTCTGATCAGGCTTGCACCAGCAGGAAGAAAGTGGACCTTCTTTGAGCGATTCAACACTGGATCCTAAAGTCCAAGAACTGCGCGCCAAGAAGGCAGCGGCGAAGCTGGGCGGTGGTGAAGAGCGCATCGCCCGCCAACATGCCAAAGGGCGCATGACTGCCCACGAGCGGCTGGAACTGTTGCTCGACAAGGGCAGTTTTCGTGAATTGGACGTTTTCGTCACCCACAGGAGCAATGATTTTGGCTTGGGCGAGCAGAAGATCCTGGGGGACGGTGTGGTTACCGGCTATGGGACGATCAACGGACGTCTGGTCTATGTCTACTCACAGGACTTCACCGTCTTTGGCGGCAGTGTGAGCCAGAGCCACGCCATGAAGATCTGCAAGGTGATGGACATGGCAATGCGCAACGGCGCGCCCATCATCGGCCTGAACGATTCGGGCGGCGCGCGCATTCAAGAAGGGGTGATGAGCCTGGCGGGCTATGCGGAGATCTTCTACCGCAACGTGATCGCGTCGGGCGTCGTGCCGCAGATCAGCCTGATCATGGGGCCTTGTGCCGGGGGCGCGGTCTACAGCCCGGCTATCACCGACTTTGTGATCATGGTCAAAGATACCAGCCACATGTTTGTGACCGGGCCGGACGTGATCAAGGCTGTGACCCATGAAGATGTGACTTTTGAAGAGTTGGGCGGCGCGTCGGTCCACGCGGGGAAGTCAGGCGTGGCCCATTTTGCCGCGGAAAACGAAGAGGACGCACTCTTCCTTGCCCAAAGCTTGATGAGCTATCTGCCCAACAACAATATGGACGATCCGCCGCTGCAAGTCTCCGGCGGACAAGACGATCCCCTGCGCCAAGACCCTGAGTTGGACAGGATTGTGCCGGACAGCCCCAACCGGCCCTATGACATGAAAACGGTCATTCGCCATATTGTCGACGATGGGCAGTTCTTGGAAGTGCATGAGCATTGGGCGACCAATGTCTTGATCGGCTTTGCCCGCTTGGGCGGCCGTTCAGTCGGCATCGTGGCGAACCAGCCGGCGGTGCTGGCCGGTGTGCTGGACAGCGACGCCAGCCAGAAGGCGGCTCGTTTTGTGCGCTTCTGCGATGCGTTCAACATCCCCTTGATCGTGTTGGAGGATGTGCCGGGCTTCATGCCGGGAGTCAACCAAGAACATGGCGGCATTATTCGCCACGGGGCCAAACTGCTCTTTGCCTTTGCCGAAGCCACCGTGCCAAAGCTCACGGTCATCTGTCGCAAGTCCTATGGCGGCGCATACTGTGTCATGAACCCGCGCCACATTGGCGCGGATATCGTCTTTGCCTGGCCCAGCGCCGAGATCGCGGTCATGGGGCCGGACGGCGCAGTCAATGTCATCTTCCGCCGCGAATTGGCCCAGGCCGAAGACCCGGTGCAGCGCAAGGCAGAACTGGTCGAGGAATATCGCGCCCGCTTTGCCAATCCATACATCGCCGCGTCGGCGGGCTTCATCGACAACGTGATCGAGCCGCATGAGACCCGGCCTCGCTTGATCAACGCGCTGGAGATGCTGCAAAACAAGCAGGCGTCGCTGCCCCCCAAGAAGCATGGCAACATCCCGCTCTAGGTATCGCTCTTGTAGGCGATTGAACCGGCGGAAAGTGGGGCCTGGTGGGGCCTCTTGCGTGAAGGGACGAGCATGGCGCTGACCGAGATCGAGTTTGATTTGAGCGCACAGCAATTCGAAATGATGGGCTATCCTGCGCTGCGCCAGGGGCAATCGCTCGACGTGCAGTTGGAAATAGGCCCTTTGCTGCCGGAGCCAGGCAGCGAAAGCTGGTTCGCTGTACAGCCGGAGAAACTCGCCCCCCGGTTGGTCCGGGTTGGACAGGCGCAATACGCGCTGACCGGGCAGATCACCCAAGCCGACTTGGTAAAGGAAGAAGGAGTCGAGTCGGCGGCGCTGGTGGTCGAATGTGGCGAGGCCCCTGTGCGCGTGCTGTGCGCGCCCCAAGACGATGGGCGCTTGCCCTATGGCACTTGGGAGACGCGCTATCTGACCGCGCTTGGTCGCCTGTATGGGGTGGTCGAAGAGGATTTCTCGGTGGGGGTTGGCGAACGGATCGGTGTGACGCTGTGGGGCTTTCAGCGGCTGATCTTAACGCCGGGCGATCCTGGCTTTGGGCAGTGGTATGAGAGCGTCGAACTGCCCCCCACGCCGTTCACCTATGACCGGCTGGTGGTCACAGCCCGCCTGCACCGCCGCGGCCTTTAGCCGGGCAACTGCACCGGCGTGAATACCGGACGGGCCACTGCATTGGCATGGATACCGTCCGGGCCGCTGCACCGGCGTGAGAAACTGCGGGCGAGTGCGCGCACACATCGGATTGATTTTTTTCGGATTGAATTCCGAGGAATAAGGCTTTTGCCTTGTTCTGGAATTATATCGCTAGGAAATAGGCATGTTTAAGAAGGTTCTAGTCGCCAACCGCGGCGAGATTGCGGTCCGTGTGCTGCGGGCATGTGAAGAACGCGGCATTTCGGCGGTTGCGGTCTTTTCCGAGGCGGATCGGTCGGCGCTGCATGTGCGCTATGCTGACGAAGCCTATTTGATCGGCCCGCCCCCCAGCAGCGAGAGCTATCTACGCATTGACAAAATCATTGACGTGGCGCGCAAGGCCGGTGTGGATGCGATCCACCCTGGCTATGGCTTTTTGTCCGAGAATGCCGAGTTTGCTGCGGCCTGCGCTGATGCGGGGATCACCTTTATCGGCCCCAGCCCCGACGCCATCGAGAAGATGGGCGACAAACTGTCGGCGCGCAAGATTGTGGCGCGCCACGGCGTGCCGCTGCTGCCCGGCTCTGAGCCTGGCCTGCGCGACGAGGAGTTGATTGCACGCGCCAAGGAGATCGGCTTCCCGGTGATGATCAAGGCGAGCGCGGGCGGCGGCGGCAAGGGGATGCGCGTGGCCGAATCGGCGGAGCGCCTCCCGGATCTACTCGCCGCGGCCCGGCGCGAGGCGGCCAGCGCGTTTGGCAACGATGAGGTCTATCTGGAGAAGATGATCCCCAATGCGCGCCATATCGAGATTCAGATCTTGGCCGACAGCCACGGCAACACGATCCACCTGGGCGAGCGCGAGTGCAGCATCCAGCGGCGTCACCAGAAATTGATCGAGGAAGCGCCCAGCGTGGCAGTCGAAGAGACGCTGCGCAAAGAAATCGGCGCGGTCGCCATTGCCGCGGCTGAAGCCGTCAACTATGTCAACGCGGGGACAGTCGAATTCCTTTTCGACACGCGCGACAACCAGTATTACTTCCTAGAGATGAATACGCGGCTCCAGGTCGAGCATCCGGTCACTGAATTTGTGACCGGCGTAGACATCGTGAAGGAGCAGATGACGATTGCCGCGGGACGGCGGATGCGCTACAACCAGAGCGACATCGTCAACAAAGGCTGGGCCATCGAGTGCCGCATCACCGCGGAAGACCCTTTCAACAACTTCATGCCCAGCACGGGCACGATTGTCTATTTGCAGGAACCGACAGGGCCAGGCGTGCGCGTGGAGAGTTCGCTCTACCGCGGCATGGAAGTGAATCTCTATTATGATCCCATGATCGCCAAGCTGATCGCCTGGGGCGAGACGCGCGCCGAGGCCATTCTGCGGATGCGGCGCGCGCTGAATGAGTACCGCATCGGCGGTATTAAGACGTCGATTCCCTTCCATCAGCACATGATGGACAGTACTGAATTTATCTGGGGCACATTTGATACCGGCTTCCTGTCCCGCCGGCGCATGGGCAGCGAGCGACGCTCGACCGTCGAAGACGAGAAGGTGATTGCGGCGGCGGCTGCGCTGATCGCCCACGAAGAGGGGCGTCAGGCCGTTCATATCGGCGCGGTGAATGGCAACCATCAATCCCGCTCGAGCCTGTGGAAGCAGGCTGGACGGCTGCGCAGCATAGGGGGGCGGCTGTGAAATATTATTCGCGCGTCGGCCAGACCGAATACGAGATTGAGATTCGCGACAATCAAGTCTTTGTCGATGGTGAGCCGGTTGAGGTGGACTTGCGCCAGAGCGGCGGAGCGGAACTTTACAGCATTCTATATAATGGCCGCAGCTACGAACTGCTGATCGAGGCCCAGCGCTTTGCCTATGGTGTGACCCTGCGCGGGGAGCGGTTCGACGTGCAGGTCGAGGATGAGCGCACACGACGGCTGAACATGGGGCGCAAGATGATCTCCATCCCCGAAGGCGAGATGGCGGTTACCGCGCCGATCCCAGGCTTGATCGTGAAGATTTTGGTGCAGCCGGGCGACGAAATTGTCGAAGAGCAGCCTTTGGTCATCCTCGAAGCTATGAAGATGGAAAACGAGATTCGCGCTGTGCGCAGCGGGGTGGTCAAGTCGATCGCGGTTCAGCCTGGCGAGCGCGTTGAGCAGAACGCAGTGCTGCTGGTGCTTGAGTAGCACGTAGCGGTGGCGTATCTGCAAAACAGTGTGTGAATTTGCGCCGCGTCCGATTTGACACGGCGCAATCGGCCAGGTATAATGCTGCATACTGATGTTGAGTGATACATCAGTGCTTAAGTCTTGATGACGCCTACTTAACAACGTAGTACAGCAACACCCTACCACCCGCGGTCAAGCTCTGATCGCACTTGGTTGTTTGAGTTGTTGCATGGTTTTTATGGGCCTAATAACCGCTAGCCACGGCTGGCGGATTTTTGTGCCCTGCGGCCAGGGATGGCTAACGAAAGCAATGCAGAACTTGAATGAAAACAAGGGTTTCTCGGATTTGACTTGGGGAAGTGGGGTATAGTAGAGTAGGTGTTTGTGTCGGCTGGTGCGGTTT